>NZ_JCANOT010000024.1:0-4868 GCF_059552495.1 Methyloversatilis sp. S146-33 | reverse complement strand
GATCGGTGCTTGGGGTGAGGGCGGGACATCTCTCCCACTGTCTGTACGTGCTTGCCGTCAGATCCGAGCTCGGTCCCTCCGCCCGACAAGCTATTCCTACGCTTGCCACGGTAGAACATACAAGCGAGCTTGCTCGCGATCGGGCGGTCGATCAGACCTCAGCGGTTCACAGCCGATACGAATCCAGCACTTCCTGCGCCGCGCGGAAGGCTTCGCCGGCGGCCGGGACACCGGCGTACACCGCACAGTGCAGCAGCGTTTCGCGGATTTCCTCGACCGTGCAGCCGTTGTTCAAGGCCCCGCGCACATGGCCTTTCAGCTCGTGCGGACTTTTCAGCGCGGTCAGCGCGGCCAGCGTGACCAGGCTGCGGGTGCGGCGGTCAAGTCCATCGCGGTTCCACACCGCGCCCCAGGCGTGTTCGTTGATGAAGTCCTGCAGGGGCTGGTTGAATTCGGTTGCATTGCCCAATGCCCGGTCGACGAAATCGTCGCCCATGACTTCGCGGCGTACCTGCACGCCCGGTTTTTTCTGTTCGCTCACTGTGTGACGGCTCCGCTCGGACGTATGTCTATGCTCACTGGGCTGCCGGAGCGCCCTGCTTCATGTCTTCTTCGCACTTGCGCATGAAGGAGTTCTTCGCTGCGCCGGCGAGCGGCTTGCCGTCCTTGCTCAGCGCGCGCGCTTCGCAGTCGGTCTTGTGCATCGCTTCGCGGTGGCATTTCTGCATGAAGGAGGACTTGGCGGCGCCGACCAGCGGCTTGCCGTTCTTGTCGATGGCGGCCGCTTCGCACTTCGAGTCGGCGGCGGCGTTCGGGCTGGCGTCGGCGGCCAGAGCGCTGCCACAGGCGAGCAGGGCGGTCAGTGCGGCGATGATCATCTTGTTCATGTCGATCTCTCCCGTTGGGTAGGTGCGATGGCGTATCGCCCGTACATGATGAACAAAGCGGCGCCGCTCGGCAAAGCCTTGCGCGGACCAAACTAGCCGGCAGGGATGCGTACGCCCGGCGTTTTCAGCCAGTCGAAGGTGCGCGCCATCTCGGCCGGGCTGACGTCGTTCACCTGCGAGTCGGCGAACACGTCGTCGCCGGCCAGCCAGTCGGCTTCCGATTCCGGTGCGGCGAGCGCCAGCATCAGCGCGTGGTTCAGTTCGTACGACGCCCAGCTGCAGCCGGCGTCGCGCAGCGCCGATTGCAGCGCGTTCTGCACCAGACTGCGCACCATGCGGTGGGCGACCGAGTAGGGGATGTCGTCGATCTCGCCGCAGGCTGCGCGGTCGCAGGCGGTACGGTCGTGCGAGGCGTGGCCGCGACAGGCGAGCGGGCGCACCGCGTAGATTGCACAGGCGCCGTCCTCGTCGATGAAGGGGCAGGCCGCGCGCAGGGCCACGCGGCCTTCAGCGTCGGTATCGCGCGTGTCTTCGTCGGCGGCGGCGAGACGACGAACCAGCCGGGCACACACCGCCGGGTCGGCTTCGCGCAGATGGCGTGCGATGTGCAGCACCTCGGGCGCGGTGGCGGTGACACGCACCGTACAGCAGGTCGCGCAACCGCGGTCGCAGGCGACCGGCGCACCGGCGTCCATCCGCGCCTGCAGCGCCTGTTCGAAGTTGTCGAAGGCTTCGCCCAGCAATTGCGCGAGCAGTGCGTCGTCGTCGCGTTGCGACGCCAGGATCTGTGAAAAGGTCGCGTGACGTGCGCGGAAGAAGCGCAGGTTGTCGTCGTCGGCGGTCATGGCGTGCGCACTCCGGGCGGATAGGGTCTGCGTGCCACTGTACGAAGGAGGACGGCGCGCCGGGTTGATGCAGCGCAAACGGGATGCGCGTGCAGCGGGGCGTTCACATTGGCTGGGCAGGCGGGCGTGTTCGCGAAGGCGGCGGGGTTCGAAGTCCGCGGCCAGCTGGGGCCGCATCGCGGCCAAGGCCGCTCCCACAGGGAGTGCGCTCGCTCTGTCGCGGAAGCGAGAGCCTGGGTTTTGTGGGAGGGGTCTTCTGACCCCGACAGCGGCCTGTATCGAAGTCAGCGGACAGCAGCGGCCCTGTCGCGGCCAGGGCCGCTCCCACAGGGAGTGCGTCCGACCCGTCGCCGAAGCGAGAGCCCGGGCTTTGTGGGAGGGGTCTTCTGACCCCGACAGCAGCCTGAATCGAAGCCGGCGGACAACGGTGGCCCTGTCGCGGCCAGGGCCGCTCCCACAAAAGGGGGGGGCGAGCGTGGCCGTCAGCCGCCTACGGTGAGCCTCAGCAGCAGCCCGATCACCGCGCAGGCGCCGATCACATGTATCACATTCGCCTTGAAGCGGAACAGCGCGACGGCTGCGCCGAGGGCGATCAGGGCCGACATCCAATCGAAGCTGCCGGAGAAGCCGTGCGGCCACAACACGTGGTACCCGAAGAACAGCGCGAGATTGAGCACGACGCCGACTACTGCGGCGGTGATGGCGGTCAGTGGCGCGGTGAACTTGAGGTCGTCGTGCGTCGATTCGACCAGCGGCCCGCCGGCGAGGATGAACAGGAAGGAGGGCAGGAAGGTGAACCAGGTCACCAGCGTGGCCGCGACCGCGCCGGCGAGGAAGAGGCTGTCGGGGCCAAACACCGCCTTCACGTATCCGCCAACGAAACCCACGAAGGCCACCACCATGATGAGCGGGCCGGGCGTGGTTTCGCCGAGCGCGAGGCCGTCGATCATCTGCACCGGCGTCAGCCAGCCGTAGTGGCCGACCGCGCCCTGATAGACATAGGGCAGCACCGCGTAGGCGCCGCCGAAGGTGAGCAGCGCGGCCTTGGTGAAGAACCAGCCCATCTGCGTCAGCGTGTGCGACCAGCCGAGCAGGCCCGCCAGCAGGCCCATCGGCACCGCCCAGAGCAGCGCGCCGACGATGGCGACGCGCGCCAGTCGCGTCCAGCGGAAGCGCGCGTGTTCCGGCGTCGGCGTGTCGTCGTCGATCAACGCCGGCCCGTAGGAGGCGTGTTTTGCCCCGTGTCCCCCGCCGGTGCGGAAGGTTGTCGGTGCGACGCGGCCGCCGATGTAGCCGATCAGTGCGGCGCCGGCGACGATGGCGGGGAAGGGAATGTCGAGCGCGAAGATGGCGAGGAAGGAGGCGGCGGCGATCGCCCACAGCGTCCGGTTCTTCAGCGCCCGCCCGCCGATGCGCCAGGCCGCCTGCACGACGATGGCGGTGACCGCCGGCTTGATGCCGTAGAACAGTCCGGCCACCAGCGGCACGTCGCCGAAGGCGATGTACACCCAGGACAGCGCGATCAGGATGAACAGCGACGGCAGCACGAACAGCGCGCCGGCAACGATGCCGCCCCAGCTGCGATGCATCAGCCAGCCGATATAGGTCGCGAGCTGCTGTGCCTCCGGGCCCGGCAGCACCATGCAGTAGTTCAGCGCGTGCAGGAAGCGGCGCTCGGAAATCCAGCGCCGGTTCTCGACCAGTTCCTGATGCATGATCGAAATCTGGCCGGCCGGTCCGCCAAAACTGATGAAACCCAGCTTGAGCCAGAACATGAAGGCTTCGCGGAAAGGAACGCTGGCGGGTCGGGGCGCGGTCATCGGCGGCAGAGGGTGCGGGCGGGCACGGAATGTCGGTCAGGCGCGCATTCTGCACCGCGGACGAGGCCCTGCGATGACACGGTCGCTGGCCCGCATCTTGCAGGTAGTGATCGACGCGTTGCCTGCCGGGACGTAGAGGAGCGTTCCGGCAATCGGCTGCTGGCCGGCGACGGGTCACATTACCTATTACTCGAAAACAAAGGAGTCACCATGAAATCTTCGCTGATGACCGCGTGCTGCGTCGCCGTGCTGCTGGCAGGCTGTTCCGGCCTGGGCTCGTCGACGGCCGCTCGCGACAACTCGACGGAGACCCACAAGAATTACTGGGCCAAGTACGAACACTCCCGCAGCTCGATGCCCGCCTCGTCCGAATCTAAGCCTCTCTTTGGCGGCGGCGGTACGTCCGACGAAAAGACGGTCGCCGCTTCGCGTGCCGCACGCATGGGGCCGGGCTGCACCGAACCCGGCACCGACAGCACGCTCAAGCTGATCGCCCAGCTGGAAGCCTCCGGCAAGGCGGCAGGCAACGGACAGGTCGATGCCAATGTCGTCCGCCTGGCCGAGCGCGCGCAGATGCTGTCCTTCCTGCGCGAATCGCTGTACCGCACCTGCGAGCGCCTGGCCGCGGGCCAGATCACCAAGGAGGAGGCGGCAGCAGCCAATGACAAGGTGATGAATTCGGTGCACGCCATCATCGAAACCGACCGCGACCTCGCCCGCAAGTCGGCCGCGGATGCATTGAAAGGACTGACGCCGGAGCAGATCAAGGCGCTGCAGTAAGCGACCGCACACCTCGCCGGGCCTGTGCGCCCGGTTGAGACAGAGACGCCGGTGAGACAGTTGACCGGTCGACCTGTCTCGCCTGTATCAGGCCGCCTCGCCATCGCTGCTGGTTCGCAGGCGCGAGCGCTTGCGATCTGTGGCCGGAGCCGGGATTCTGTGGGAGGTGTCTTCTGACCCCGACAGCGGCCTGTACCGGAGCCCGCGGACCGCAGTGGCCGCATCGTGGCCAAGGCCGCTCCCACGAGGATCGCTCGCGATCCGTCACCGGAGCCGAGATTTTGTAGGAGCGGTCTTCTGACCGCGACACGGCGGTTGAATGGAGCACTGCGCGAGGTCACGGGCCGCAGTCGCGGTCAGAAGACCGCTCCCACAGGTTCCGCGCCCGCGCGGTTTCCGCCTCACACCTTCTGGTAGATCTCCGCGCCCGACTTCACGAACTCGACCGCCTTCACTTCCATGCCCTTCTGCAGCGCGTCCTCCTCGTTGAGGCCCTGCTTGGCGGCGAAGTCGCGCACGTCCTGCGTGATCTTCAT
>NZ_JCANOT010000022.1:0-56185 GCF_059552495.1 Methyloversatilis sp. S146-33 | reverse complement strand
ACGGCAACGGCGCATACGCAAAACTCCACAACGCATCCGTCACCATCGTCGGCATCGGCGGCGTCGGATCATGGGCCGCCGAAGCCATCGCACGACACGGCATCCACAACATCAACATCATCGACCTCGATAACGTCGCGGTATCGAACATCAATCGACAGCTGCAGGCCAGTCAGGCAACGATAGGCATGGCGAAGGTCGATGCGCTCGCCGAACGCATCGTCTCGATCAACCCCGAATGCTCGGTGACGCGGATAGAGGATTTCCTCACGCCGGAGAATGCCGCCGAGCTGCTTTCGTCACGACCGGACGCGGTGCTCGATTGCACGGATCAGACGTCTGCCAAAGTTGCGATGGCCGAGCGTTGTCATCTCGATGGACTGGCGCTGTTCATGGCGGGTGCGGCGGGCGGACGTACCGACCCGACACGCATCCGCCATTCGGATCTAGGCGCAAGCCAGGGCGACGCGCTGCTCGCCCGTGTGCGTTCCCTATTGAGAAAGGGCGGGCGCTTGCAGCTGTCGCGCAAGGAGCATTTCGATATCGAGGTCGTGTACTCCGCCGAGCCCATGCGCAAACCGGCGGCCGAGGCCTGCGATGCGACGACCGCACCGCAAGGCCTGAGCTGCGCGGGCTACGGCTCGAGCGTCTGCGTCACGGCCGCTTTCGGTTTCGCGCTCGCGGCGCGCGCCATCGAACATCTGCTGAAACACTGAGCGCAAGACTTTCGGCCGAAACACCGCTACACTGCGCCTGCGCCGTGCCAATAGGCGCGTTCCCTTGTCTCCCTGACAAGAGGAGGCATGAGCCTCCCTTCCGGAATCCACACCCTGTCTGCCTGTATTGGTGTCACTCAGCTTGAGCGACGGGCCGTCGCTGGAGAACTGTTTGAACACTGAAGTCGATTTCGCCGGGCTTGGCCTGGCCGAACCCCTGCTGCGCGCCATTTCCGAAGAAGGCTATACGCAGCCCACACCGATCCAGCAGAAAGCCATTCCGCTCGTGATGGCCGGGCGCGACCTGCTCGCTGCCGCACAGACCGGCACCGGCAAGACCGCCGGTTTCACCCTCCCCATTCTTCATACTTTGATCAACCGCCCGGCCAGCATTCCACCGGGACGGCCACGCGTGCTGGTCCTCACCCCGACGCGCGAACTCGCGGCTCAGGTCGAGGAATCGGTCCGCACCTACGGTGCACACGCCAAGCTGCGTTCCATGGTCATGTTTGGCGGCGTGGGCATGAACCCCCAGCTGCAGGCGCTGAAGCAGCGCGTGGACATCCTGGTTGCGACGCCCGGCCGTCTGCTCGATCACCTGGGCGAAAAGACGCTGGACCTTTCCGGCGTCGAAATCTTCGTGCTCGACGAAGCGGACCGCATGCTGGACATGGGTTTCATCCGTGACATCCGCAAGGTGATCGCGGCGCTGCCGAAGGTGCGCCAGACTTTGCTCTTCTCGGCGACCTTTTCGCCGGAGATCCGCGAACTGGCCCACGGCATGCTGAACGACGCAGCCGAGGTTGAGGTTGCCGCACGCAATACCACCGCCGAGCGCGTCGATCAGGGCGTCTACATGGTCGAGCAGAAGCAGAAGCGTCATCTGCTGGCGCATCTCATCAACAAGGGCCAGTGGTCGCAGGTGCTGGTGTTCACGCGCACCAAGCATGGCGCCAACCGTCTGGCCGAACAGCTCGACAAGCAGGGCATTACCGCCGCTGCCATCCACGGCAACAAGAGCCAGAACGCCCGCACGAAAGCGCTGGCCGACTTCAAGACGAATACGCTGCGCGTGCTGGTCGCCACTGACATCGCGGCGCGCGGTCTGGACATCGACCAGCTTCCGCACGTCGTCAATTTCGAGCTGCCGAATGTGCCCGAGGACTACGTTCACCGCATCGGTCGGACCGGCCGTGCAGGTGCCAGCGGCGCCGCGGTGTCGCTGGTCGATCGCGAGGAAGTGAAGTTGCTGACGGCCATCGAAAAGGTGACCCGGCAGTCGATTCCGCGCGTGACGGCCGATGGTTTCGTGCCGGTCGCCGGCGCCAGCGAAGAGCCGGATCGCGGTCCGCGTCCGCAAGGTCGTGGCGCTCGGCCTGACGGCGCAACGCGCAGCAAACAGGCCTCCGGCAACGGACAGCAGCCGCGCCAGGGGCAGCAGCCCCGGCCGGCCGGCGATCGCCCGGCGCGTACGCCGCAGAACAAGCCCGTCGCGCGCGGCAATGGCAACCCCGCTCGCCCGCAAGGCAGGAGTGGCACCGCCAATGGCAACGTCGCCAACGGCAACCGTACGCCGGCGCGTATTCACGACGATGACGACGACAATCGCGGCAATCGCATCCAGCCGGCGGCCAAGCCGCCGCGCGAGGTCAATGGCAACGTGATGCCGCGCGGCAACGAGGCGCGACGTCCGCAACAGCCGGCGCTGTTCTCGCGCAATCGCAGCGGACAGCGATAACATCACGCCATTTGCATGAAGGGCCAGGGGCGACCGCGTGCGTGACGATGCACTGAAAGTGCTGAAGGACGTCTTCGGCCATCCCGGGTTCCGCGGTGCGCAGGGCGAAATCGTCGCGCACGTCGCGGCCGGCGGCGACGCCCTGGTGCTGATGCCGACAGGTGGCGGCAAGTCGTTGTGCTATCAGGTGCCGGCGCTGCTGCGCCCGGGGACGGCAGTCGTCGTTTCGCCACTGATCGCGCTGATGCAGGACCAGGTCGCTGCGATGACCCAGCTGGGCGTACGCGCTGCCTTCCTCAATTCCACGCTCGATCTCGATCAGGTGCGTGAAGTCGAGCGCAGCCTGCTCGACGGCACGCTCGATCTGCTTTACGTCGCCCCTGAGCGGCTCAACACCCCACGCTGCCTCGATCTGCTGAGTCACATCCGGCCGGCGTTGTTTGCCATCGATGAGGCGCACTGCGTCGCACAGTGGGGACACGACTTCCGTCCAGAGTACCTGCAGCTTTCCGTGCTGCACGAGCGCTTCCCGGACGTGCCGCGCATCGCGCTCACCGCCACCGCCGATCCGGCGACGCGCACCGAAATCATCGACCGGCTCGCGCTGCACGACGCGCGTGTGTTCGTGTCCAGTTTCGACCGGCCGAACATCCGCTACACCATCGTGGACAAGGACGACGCGCGCAAGCAGTTGCTGCGCTTTATCCGGAACGAGCATCCGGACGATGCTGGCATCGTCTATTGTCTGTCACGCAAGAAGGTGGACGAGACGGCCG
The DNA here is from genome assembly GCF_059552495.1 of Methyloversatilis sp. S146-33. The sequence goes on along the minus strand of NZ_JCANOT010000022.1, from coordinate 52,955 downwards.
AATGGCTGCTCGCGCAGGGCATCAAGGCGCTCCCTTACCATGCCGGCATGGACGCAGCGACGCGTGCTGCGCATCAGGCCCGCTTCCAGCGCGAGGAAGGCATCGTGGTCGTTGCCACCATCGCCTTCGGCATGGGCATCGACAAGCCGGACGTGCGCTTCGTCGCCCACCTCGATCTGCCGCGCTCGATCGAAGGCTACTATCAGGAGACCGGACGCGCAGGACGCGACGGTGGCGCAGCCGACGCGTGGATGGCCTACGGTCTGGCCGACGTCGTGCAGCAGCGCCGTTTCATCGACCAGTCCGAGGGCAGCGAAGCGTTCCGTCGCATTTCCAGCAGCAAGCTCGACGCGCTGCTCGGCCTGTGCGAAACCGCTCAGTGTCGGCGCGTGCATCTGCTCGCCTATTTCGGCGAACAGGGGCAGCCCTGCGGCAACTGCGACAACTGCCTGACGCCGCCGGAGACCTGGGACGCGACGGTCGCCACACAGAAGGCGCTGTCCGCGATCTACCGCACCGGCAATCGCTTCGGCGTCACCCACCTGATCGACGTGCTGCGTGGCAAGGACACCGAGCGCATCCGCCAGTGGGGTCATGACAAGTTGAGCGTGCATGGCATCGGCAAGGCCGAGGACGACAACCTGTGGCGCGGTGTTTTCCGTCAGCTGGTCGCGCTCGGGCTGGCCCGCGTCGATCACGAATCCTATGGCGCACTGGTGCTGACCGAAGCTGCCCGCCCGGTGCTGCGCGGCGAACAGCCCGTGATGATGCGGCGCATCGCCGAAAGGGCTCGTGAATCGGCGGTGCGGCGCACACGCAGCGTCACACCGGTGTCGATGGAGGGCGTCGACGCCAATCTTCTCGCAGCGCTGAAAGCCTGGCGGCTGGACGAAGCGAAAAACCAGTCAGTTCCGGCCTACGTCATCCTGCACGACAGCACGCTGATCGAACTGGCGCGCAAACGCCCGGCGGATCTCGATGACCTGACCGACATACCGGGCTTCGGCGCACGCAAGGTCGAGCGCTACGGTGACTCACTGGTCGAGTTGATCTCAGGCTTCGAGCACTGACATATTGCACCGCAATAGTGCCTTGTCGTTTTTATGCCCCGACCTGACGCAGCGCTGATGATGGGGCGTGCGTCAGATATGAATTAAAACAACGGCTTGTTTTAAATCTCCTCTTGGTCTGGATATTGCATAGTGCATCACTGACTTCGTTATTGAAGCAGGGAGGGCATCATGCGTTGCAACATTCGACCACTCCTTTTCGTCGTCGCATGCGCGCTGACACAACCGCTGACTGTCTGGTCGGCAGCCCCCGACTGCCGTGCGAGCAGCCAGGATCCGCTGGCCGCTGAGGCGTGCCGGGAAAATGCGCGCTCCGCCTATCCGCTGGCACACCTGTTCGAAAATCCGTCGGAATCACGAACCAGTCTTGCGCTGGCCGCACTGCTGCTGGGCGGCATGGCGATGCGCGCCCGCGTGCGCTGATCGGCCCGACAAGGGCGCCGCGCGCACTTCAGTTCGCCTCGATGCGGATAAAGCCGTCGCGGTTCGGCATCCGCACTGTCGGCAGAGTGCGCGCGTCCATGACGGCGTCAGCAGCGATCACGCCGTTGATGTGCAGCAGCCAGGCGCTGAGCGCATACACCTCGTCCGCGTTCAGCGTGCCGGGGGCGGTCATCGGTTTGGCGCGACGGATGAAGTCGAACAGCGTCGTCGCGTACGGCCAGTAGCTGCCTACCGTTTTGTCGGCCGCCGGTGTGTTCAGCGGGCGCGTCGCACCCGCCAGTTCCTCGGCGCTGCCGCCACGGGCGTCCTTGCCGTGGCAGGCGGCGCAGTGGTGGGCAAACAGCGCGGCGCCCTCGCTTGCCGTGCCGCGACCGGGTGGAAGGCCGCGACCGTCGGGAAATACGTTCAGTTGCTGCCGGGCGAGGGTGGCGCCGTCGACGGCCTGTCCGAGCCGTGGTGCCTCGACCGCGTTCGGCGTCGCGACGCAGGCACTCAGCAGCAGCGACGACAGCAGTGCTGCCGCGCGTTCAGTATGTGTGCGTGACCAGTCCATCGTCCTCGACTGCCCAGGCAACGATCGCGTTGTAGTGGAAATAGCCTGCGCGCCCGCGCTCGGAGACCAATGCCGCGCGTTCCGGCTGCAGATTGCCGCGCTCGTCGGTGGCTCGGCTCTTCAGCACGGCGGGCTTGCCGTCCCATCGCCACGGTATGCGGAAACGGGTCAGGCAGCGAGGCAGCGCCGGCGATTCGAGTGCGGCGTCGGCCCAGCTCTTGCCGCCATCCGCCGACACCTCGACCCGCCGGATGCGCCCGTACCCGCTCCACGCCAGACCGCTCAGCTGATAAACGTCGGGGCGCGGCAGTGTCTGGCCGTGCGACGGTGACGTGATCAGCGACTTGCAGTCCATCGTGAACGTGAACTGACGCGCCTTGCCCGATGGCTGCAACTCGGTGTATTTCGACGTTTCGTTGCGCGACATCACCGGCTGGTCCGTCACTTCGAGCCGCTGCAGCCATTTGACGTGCAGCACACCTTCCCAGCCTGGCACGATGAGACGCATCGGGTAGCCGTTCTCCGGGCGCAGCCGTTCCCCGTTCTGGTAGAGCCCGATCAGGCAGTCGTCGCGCATCTTGGCCAGCGGGATGCTCATGTTCATCGCTCCCGCGTCGGCACCTTCGGCGATCACCCACGACGCGCCGACGTCCACACCCGCTTCGTCGAGCAGGATGGACAGCGGCACGCCGGTCCATTCGGCGCAGGACAGCAGCCCGTGCACGGAGCCGGCTGATCGCTGTATCGGCTCGCCATGCCAGCCGGCGTTGCTGTTGCCGCCGCACTCGATGAACAGCATCCGTGAACGCATCGGGTAGCGCAGCAGCGATTTCACGTCGAAGCTCAGCGGCTGGCGCACAAGACCGTACACGACAAGTCGGTGACGCGCCGGGTCGATCTGCGGCACGCCGTTGTGGTGCCGCTCGAAGTGCAGGCCGTTCGGCGTGATGATGCCTTCGAGGTCTTCCAGTGGCGTGAAGGACACGCCGTTGCCGGCCACCGCACGGTTGGCGCCGATGCGTCGCGCCGTCAGGCGCTCGTGCGACGATGGTTGGCCGTAGGGCGTGAAGGGCGCGCCCGGCGTGTGCAACCACGGCAGCTCGTCAGCGGCCTGCGTCTCGACGGCAGCCGCGGCCGTTGCCAGTGCCAGCCCGCGCCGCAGGAAGAGCCGGCGATCGAGCAGGCCGCCGCCGGCGACTTCTGGCAAGGTGTGGAGAGCGGGCCGCTGGCGGGGCATGGGATCAGAGGAAGAGCGTCAGCACGCCGGTATAGCCGTACAACTGGTCGTGCGAAATTTCGCCGCCAGCGAAGAAGCCTGCCACCGGCAGGCCGGGAAAGGCTTCCTCCAGCATTTCCGGTTCGGTGTTGTCGTCGCCGAACATGTGCGCTCCACGCGCGGCACAGGATATGTAAAGCGCCGCGAGCGGCGGCTGCTCCAGTGTCGCGCGCAGCTCGTTCAGCATGCGCTGCATGTCGGCGCGGGCACAGTCCGCGTCGCGCCGGTAGAAGCGCAGCCTCTGTCCGACCTCGACTGTGTCGTTGATGGCGATCAGGCCGTTGCCGGGGTCGAGGCCGATCACGTTGCGCACGCGGAATTCGGCGTCGTCGCGACCGGTCACGCCCAGCCCGGGCAGGATGTAGCGCGCCGCCCGCCGCAGATCCTGGCCGAGCGAGGTGCCGGCCGCTTCGAGGAAGGCGTCCAGCGCGGGGCGGCCGTTGATTTCGGTGATGACGTTCTGGTCGCAGGCGGTGACGACATGGGTTTCGCCCACCGCACAGCAACCCTGCGTCAGGCGCGTCATGATGGAAACCTGCTCGTTGAAGGCGACGCCGCTGATGCCGCCGCGCAGGGCTCCGTTGGCGATCATCGGTGCCTGTCCGCGCGCCAGCGCCAGCCCGCCGGTGACGAAGCCGCTCGACACCTTGGTGGCCATGTCGGCGACCAGATCCGCCATGTCCGGCGTTGCCGGGTCGGCGTGCACCACGGCGAAGTAGGGCTGCTCGGGTGCGGCATCGGTACCCAGCGCGTTGGGCAGGCGCTCGCGGCCTGAGAACACGCGGAAACTGCCCTTCGGCAGGCTGCCCACCAGCAGCGACAGGCCGGGTTGGTCCTGCGCCGCGATGGCGCGGCCGATGACGCCGACCGAACTGGTGCCGACCCAGTTCTCGATGCCGGTGAGCCGGGTCAGGCGCTCGAACATTTCCTGCAGGTCGCCGCCGTAGTGATCGGCGAAATAGACGAATCCGAGGTTGGCGTCCTCAGGCATGTCGAGTGCCGACAGTGCCAGGTCCATCGCGACCGGCCAGTCTTCGTGGAAGGCCGAACTGGCAGCGAATCGGGCCATCCGCAGTACCTCAGCCTCCGCCGGAGGGCGGCGGCGTGTCGTCGCCCGGTGCGGTCGACGACGGATGTGCGGCACCCGCGTTCTGCATCAGCGTCCACGGCCACATGGCGGCATTGCCGAATGCCTGCATCGGGTTCTGTGCCGGGTCCTGCGCATGCGCTGCGCCAGCGGCCGCTGCGCTGGTGGCGCTGGCCGCCATCGCCTGCATGGTGGCCAGCGTCGCGCGCTGTACCTCCAGACCCTGGATGCTGGTCTGCAGCATGCTGAGGTTCATGCGCAGCCAGCCCTCGACCGCTTTCAGGTCGGTGATGCGCTTGTCCAGCTCGCCGACGTCGAGTGTCGGTGTGACGAAACCGGGGACCGGGAAGGGCATCTGCCCCCATACGGAACGCAGGAATTCCATCGGGTCGTACTGTGAGGAGTCGCTGGCCATGGCATCACCTGTGTCGGTCTGTGTGCGCCAAGCATAGCGCGCCGTGCCTCGCCGGGGGACACAAAAGAAAACGCGGCCACAGCGGGCCGCGTGAAGGGAGACACAACGTGCACAACGCCTTCATTCTTGTGCAGCGGTGCCGGCAGCGGCAATCGTCCGTTCGGCTTAAGCCGAAGCGACCTGCTCCTTCAGCTTGAACTGGATCAGCGTGCGCAGCTTGGCCGGCATGACCGGCTTGAGCAGCAGGTGGTGGCCGAGATCCTTCGCCTCTTCCAGGCGCTCCGGCGTGGCGCTGCCGGTGACCAGGATGGCCGGGATATCGACGCCGAAATGCCGGCGCACCGCCGCCACCACGTCCGGCCCGACTTCGCCGTCGCGCAACTGGTAGTCGGCGATGATGAGGTCGGGCGGCGCGCCGCGTTCGGTCACGCTGTTCATCGCTTCTTCGTGCTTGCTGGCGATCAGCGTCTGCGCGCCCCAGCTGCCGAGCAGTGCGGCCATGCCGTTCACGATGCTCGCTTCGTCGTCGATGACCAGGATGCAACGGCCGCTGAGATCGGCCTGGCTGCGTTCGGTGCGTACTGCGGTGGCGCGTACCACCGGCGCGCGGCCCATCGGTACGTCGATGCGGAACACGGTGCCTCGACCGGGGCGCGACGCCAGACTGACCGGGTGCGACAGCAGCGCCGACAGCCTCTGCACGATGGACAGGCCGAGCCCCAGGCCCTTGCGCCGGTCGCGTTCGGCATTGGCCAGCTGTACGAACTCCTCGAAGATGCGGCTCTGGTCGTCCGGTGCGATGCCCATGCCGGTGTCCCACACCTCGAAACGCAGTCCGTTGCGGCGTACGCGCGTGCTGACCAGCACGCCGCCCGCCGGCGTGTAGCGCATCGCGTTCGAAATGAGGTTGCGCAGGATGCGTTCGAGCAGCACCGGGTCGCTGCGTACCCAGGCGGCGCGCGAGCGGATGCGGAAGGCCAGGCCGCGATCAAAGGCTTCCGGTTCGAAATCCATGCGCAGCCGGTCGAACAGCGCGCTGACCGACACATCGGTGATTTCCGGCTTCACCTTGCCGGCGTCGATCTTCGAAATATCGAGCAGCTCGTTGAACAGGCCCTCCAGAGCTTCGACCGAACTGCTGATGCTGGTGACCAGATTCGCCACCTCCGGCTCGTGCGCCTTGGCCGACAGCGCTGCGGCGAACAGGCCCATCGCGTGCAGCGGCTGGCGCAGATCGTGGCTGGCGGCGGCGAAGAACTGGCTCTTGGCGCGGCTGGCCTGATCGGCGCGGTCTCGCGCTTCCGACAGTTCGATGTTCTGCGACTCCAGTCGGCGGCTGAGCACCTCGTTGGCGTAACGGCTGCGCAGCGCGCGCTCGATCAGCGCGTTGAAATTCTTGCCGACTCGCCACAGCGCGATCATCAGCACCGACACGATGAAGGCCACCAGCAGGTCGTGCCGGCTGCCTTCCCAGATGTAGCGCGCGATCACCGGCAGCAGCGTTGCACCGAGGAAGGTGTAGTAGCTGGGCAGGTGCATCGAAGTCAGGGCGGCGGCAACGCCGCACACCGACACCAGCAGCGACATCAGCACGATCTGCTGTTCCGGCGCTTCCGGGCTGAAGAACAGCCACAGCGTCGAACTCCACAGTACGCCGGAGATGGCGGCGCCGATCAGCCAGTAGGTGCCCCAGCGCGGCGCGCTCGCGGCGTCCGGTGTGGCACGTCTGTACTGGCGCAGCAGCACCAGGCGCGACACCTGGTTGGCCATCGACAGCACGAACCACAGTGCGACCGTCCATAGCGGAGAGGTGTCGTACACCGTCCAGGCGACCAGCAGCGTGCCGAGTATCTGACCGCCGAAGGCCGTGCCCAGGTTTGCGTACAGCATCTGGATCTGCGTCGCCACGACCTGGCGGTCGAGCTGTGCCTGTTCGCCCGGCTCCAGCCGCGCCGCCGCGTCGCCGCGCTCGCGCGTCAGCGACTCTATGGTCGTGTCTTCGGGCAGCACGACCGGAGGCGTCATCGGGCTCATGGCGTCGAGCCCGGCGTTCCGAGCTTCAGTCCGATCCGGCTGGCGGCCAGCACCGCCTGCGTGCGGTTGCTGGCGCCAAGCGCCTTCAGGATGGCGGTGATGTGCACCTTGACCGTGCCTTCGGCCAGATTCAGCTCGCGGCAGATTTCCTTGTTCGGCTTGCCCTGCACCATCAGCGTCAGCACTTCCGCCTGACGCTCGGTCAGGCCGATGTCGGACGCGGTCTGTGGCCGTCGCGGCGTCTCTTCCTGACGCGGCGCACCGAGGCCCAGTTCGCCGACGATGGCCTGCCGCGGCACGTAGACGCCGCCGGACAGCACCAGACGCAGCGCGCCGAGCAGCACTTCGTTGGTGCTCGATTTCGGAATGAAGCCCATCGCGCCCTCGTCGAGCGCCGCCAGAACCGTGTCCGAATCGTCGAAACCCGACAGTACGACGATGGGCAGCGCCGGGTGTGCGCCACGGAAGGTCTGCAGCGCGCTCATGCCGCGGCAGCCCGGCAGCGTCAGATCGAGCAGGGCGAGGTCGAGATCGGGGTGCTCGTCGGCCAGCCGCAGTCCGCCTTCGCAATCGGGCGCGTCGTACAGGCGGATGTCGGCCGCAAGGCCCGGGAGCACGTGGCGCAGCGCTTCGCGTATCAGTGGGTGATCGTCAACGATCAGTATCTTCATGGGAGTCCGGGGCCATCACGTCGTCAGCGCCTGAAAGTGCCTCGCGCATCGGAGACGTCAATAATGGCGGAAAGTGGCGCAACTCGGGACCTGTATTATTACTTTAGTCGTAGTCCGCTTGGATGAACTGCACCGCGAGGGTGCGCAATTACACTCAGGCGGCCCGCCTCCGGCTCACACCGCGCCGAGGCGGAGCACATCGACACGTCATCGGGAGGTTCTGTTTGGGCTGTCTGCTCATCGTCGAAGATCATGCGCTGGTGCGCGAGGGCATGGCCCAGACGCTGGCGCGGCTGGGTGCGGAGTGGTGCGTGATCGAGGCGTCCGACGCGGCGCAGGCGCTGGCCGTGATCGACGGCGGTGCCGAGGTCGATCTGGTGCTGACCGACCTGATGCTGCCCGGCATGAACGGCTTTTCGCTGCTCGCCACGCTGCGCGAACGCGATCCGTCGCTGCCGGTCGTGGTGGTGTCCGCGCTGAGTGACAAGGCGACGGTGTCGCGCGCGATGCGCCAGGGCGCCTCGGGCTTCGTGTCGAAGGGCGATTCGGGCGACCAACTGGTGCAGGCGGTCCGCCTGGTACTCGACGGCGGCCTCTATACCCCGCCCGAGCGTCGCCCGCCCAACGCACGGGCCGGACGCACTTCGGCGACGATACGCCCGAGTCCGGCCGACGACTACGGTCTGACACAGGCGCAGACGCGGGTGCTGCATCTGCTTGCCGAGGGGCGTTCCAACCGTGAGATCGCCGAGTCGCTCGGCCTCGCCGAAGGTACGGTCAAGGTGCACGTGACACGCATCTTCAAGGCGATGAAGGTGACGTCCCGTGCGCAGGTGCTGATCGCGCTGGCGCAGCGCGGTACGCGCCGCGAGGGCTGAACGCGGGTCGCACGCAAGGCGCGTCCCGCAGCGACCGGTTCAGTGCGTGGTGGTGCTGCCCATCGTCGCTTCGACGCTGCTCCGTGACTGGGCCGGCAGGGCATGCTCCATCGCATCCTCGGCGTCGATGTCCACCTCTTCGTGGTCGATTCGCAGGATGTCCAGCACCGGTGCAGCGACACGGCGACAGGCGTTGGCCAGCGGCGACGGCAGGCTGTCCGGGATGCGCTTCTGCAGCAGCTGCTTCGACGACGAGATCGCGAACACCGGTTCCAGGATGCGCGTGCGGTACTGACCGAGCTGGCTTTCGATCAGCTTGTCGGCGGCCTCGCGCGCCCACGGATTGGTCGGCCACTGGGTCGGGATGGCCAGTGCGCGCGGGAAGGTTTCCAGATCCTGCTGCACGGTGCGGATGTCCTCGTGCGAGTCGCGGAAGGGCAGCAGCACCAGGTGGGCGAGTCCGTACAGGTGGCGGTCCATTTCGCTGCGGTTGGCGCCGCCGTCGATCACGCCTATCCACTTGTTCAGGCCGCGTATCTTGTCCACCACCTTGGCCAGCGCATCGCGCGAACGCGCGTCGGCGGTGAGATAGCGGCGGCCCTCGGGGTCAAGCGGCTCGCGACCGATGTCGGTCAGCACGCAGACCGAGCGCTGGTTCAGCAGCCCCAGACCCTGACACAGCATGTGTGAAAGCGTGGTCTTGCCGGTGCCGCCCTTATTGCCGATCACGCAGATGATTTCAGCCATTTCGTGTTCTCCACCTACCGGGGTTCGAGCAACGATTATTCCGCGATCAGGCGTGCGCCATCGGCGGGAACTGCAGCCGAAACCGGTTCCATTTCCGCGACCGGGCGGCCATTCTTGCCGCGTCGTCCGGCAAACTTGTACACATATAGCGCACGCGCGGCCGGGTCGCCGTCGATGACGCGGTCCGCCGCCATGCCGGGAATTTCGAAGCTGTTGGCGATCAGTTGCCCATCCGCCTTCATTTCCAGTGCCGCCTTGCGACCCAGCCTCGGCATCGGCACCGGCGACAGGAAGGCATAGACGATGTCGAACTGCCCGAGCGGCACCGACCACAGATCGTCGCGCCGTATCGTCACATTGGGCAGATGGCGGTTGCGCCAGCGGGCGATCAGCCAGGGCAGTGGCGCGTTCTCGACGCCGGTGAAGCGGCAGTCGGGGCGCGACATGGCGAGCCGGCGCAGCAGTTCGCCGGTACCGCAGCCGAGGTCGACCAGATGGATGGCGCGCTCCTGCGGCAGCGCCTGCAGCAGCGCACGGGCGGTCGCCTGGTTGGTCAGGAACAGCGGCACGCGGCTGCGGAAGGTGGACCAGAACACCGCCGACAGCAGCAGGAAGGCGAACAGATACCAGGCCGGTGCGATGTCCAGCATGCGGGCGCCGACCACCAGCGGCGAGAACAGCAGATGGATCACCACCCACCAGCGCGGCGCCTTGAGAGTCAGCGCGAAGGCGGCGGCGATGCCCGCCTGCATGACGACGATGGCGCCGATACCGGCTGGTGGCGTCACCGTGTAGCGCAGCGCGAACACGGCAACGATCCAGGACACGAGCTGTATGGCGAGGGCGCGGAACAGGTGCATAGCGAGGCCGCCGTGCGGGAAGTCGATGCCCTTACAGTAGCCCAGACGCCGCGCCCGCAGCCATCGATTAGCGCGCGCAATGACCCGCATTCCCGAGATTTGGCGTCAGCTGCGGGTGGCTTCTTCCAGCTTTTGCAGCCAATGCAGCGCGTGGATGCGGTCCTCTCCGCACATTTCGGCCGCCGCCTGCAGCCCGCTGCAGCAGGCCGGGCGCTCGGGCGAACCGAAGATGGCACAGCGCAGGTCTTCGGTCAGTTGCACGCAGCGCACGCCTGCCGGCTTGCCATCGGGCATGCCCGGGATCGGGCTGGAAATCGACGGCGCGATGCAGCAGGCGCCGCAGCCGTCCCGGCACTGCAACACTTCAGTCATCGAGCGTTTCCAGCAGGCGGCGCACCGGTGCCGGCAAGGCTGCGGAGGTGGCGTCGGCGAGCGGCTGCCAGAGCAGCGACGCCTCGGCCGCGAAGGCGCTGTGCGTGTCGACCGCGACGCGCAGCGGCACCAGATGCAGTTCGAAGTGGGTGAAGCCGTGGATCACCGGCGCCATCGCCTGCACCGCGCCGCCGGAGATGCCGTGCGCCGCCAGCCAGTGCGCCGCTTCGTTCAGCGCTTCGGGCAAGGTCTGCGCCGCCAGTTCGGGCAGGCTGAGCAGGCCGCCCCAGATGCCGTGGCCAGGGCGACGTTCGAGCAGCACCGCCTCGGCTGTCGTCACCAGCAGCGCGTGGCGCAGGCGCTGCGGGCGCAGCTTCGCAGGGCGCGGCGCCGGCAGTTCGCGCTGCCGGCCCTGCTGGCGCGCTTTGCAGCGGGCCTCGACCGGACAGGCGTCGCAGCGCGGCCGGTTGCGCGTGCACACGGTGGCGCCCAGATCCATCAGCGCCTGCGTATAGACCCCGCCGTCGCGCGTCGGCATCAGCGCGTGCGCCAGTGCCCACATGCGCTGCTCGACTGCACGCGTGCCGGGGAAGCCGTCGATGGCGAAGACGCGGGCGAATACCCGCTTCACGTTGCCGTCGAGTATCGGTGCGTGCGCGCCGAAGCAGAAGGTGGCGATGGCCGATGCGGTCGAGCGGCCGATGCCGGGCAGGCTTTCGATGTCCTCGACCGTGGTGGGAAAGCGGCCGCCGAAGCGCGTCATCACTTCGCGCGCGGCGCGGTGCAGGTTGCGCGCGCGGGCGTAGTAGCCAAGGCCGCTCCAGTGCTCCATCACCGTCGCTTCGTCGGCGGCCGCCAGTGCGGCCAGCGTCGGAAAGCGCTCGATGAAGCGGCCGTAGTAGCCGATCACCGTCTGCACCTGTGTCTGCTGCAGCATGATTTCCGACACCCAGACGCCGTAGGCGTCGCCGGTCTGCCAGGGCAGGTCGTGTCGGCCGTGCAGGCGCTGCCAGCGCACCAGCGTGGCGGCGAAATCGTCGCCGACGGCTACCTCTGAGGGAGTATTCATGGGCGCGGATTGTAGGCCGTGATGCAAAAGCGGCGATAATCCGTGCTCACTTGCATGCAGCCCGCCCGATGAAGCTTCCCGCCGTCCACGTCCCGCGCCGTCCGGTGCCCGTCTCCGTTCGTCCGCATGGAGCGGGGCGATGAGCAATCCCGCGCACGACAGCCGCAGCTTCCGCGACGCACTGGGCCTGTTCGCGACAGGGATCACCGTGGTCACGACCCGCGCGCCGAATGGCGAGGCGGTCGGGCTGACCGTCAATTCCTTCAATTCCGTGTCGCTGGAGCCGCCGCTGGTGCTGTGGAGCCTGTCTCTTGGCTCGCCCAGCGAGGCGGCTTTCCGCGCCTGCTCGCATTACGCGGTGCACGTGCTGGGCGAAAGCCAGCAGGCGTTGTCGCGTCAGTTCGCCAGCAGTCGCGAGCAGCGCTTCGCCGGCGTGCAGACGACGGATGGCTTGGGTGGCGCGCCGCTGATCGAAGGCTGCCTGGCACGCTTCGAGTGTCGCAACGACATCCAGTACGCCGGCGGCGATCACCTCATCTTCGTCGGCCGTGTGGAGCGCTTCGAGCGCAGTGCAGGCGATCCGCTGCTGTATTTCGGCGGCGGCTACCGCGGCATCCGCCAGCCCTGATCACCAGACGTAGCCCAGGCCCAGCAGCAGCGTCGAGTCGGTCGCCTTGCGGCCGGGAGCGGGCGTGCGCTCCCAGTCGGCGTTCAGCTGCGCCGAGGCGGTGATGCCGCCGGCGATCGGCAGGCGCACGCCGGTCTTGGTCCGGATGGTCAGGAAGTCGTCGTCCGACAGGCTCCAGAAGCCGTCCTGGTCGTGGAACAGTTCGGCCCGGCGGTCAAAAACCCAGTGCGAGGCGCGCACGCCCCAGCCGGCGGCCGGATAGTCCTCGTCCATGCCGGCGACGCGGTCGAGATTTACGTGGTCGAGACCGGCACGCAGCGACAGCCGCGTATTGTCGTCGTTGTACAGCTGCCAGCCGTAACCGGCACCGGTCGTGGTCCGCAGCTGGATGTCCTTGAACTTGTCCTGTTCCAGCGACAGCCGCGCGTAGATGAAGTTGTCGTCATCTACGAAGTGGTCGTAGTTGCCGTCGAAAAGCCACTGCTGCGCGGTTCGCACGCCGCGGTCCTTGCGCCGGTCCACCTTCATGCCCAGCCCCCAGGCGTAGCCCTTGGCGCGCGCATTGAGGCCGGCATCGCCGTATACCCGGTCGTTCTCCGAGTTGCCGCGCACGAAGGCAGCCGACAGGTTCACCCGGCCGCTGTAGCTCACGCCGTTGCCCGACTGTTCCGGCGTCGGATTGATGTAGGCGATGTCGTCGCGTGCCACCGGCGCGCTGCCGGTCGTACTCGACACCTCGACCTTGTCCGGCGCACTTGGCGACAGCTGTGCCTTGTTGAGCAGGTCGCCGTCGCGGGTCATGACGGTGAGCGCCTCGTCGGTGCGCACGCTGGTGACCTGGTCCCAGCGCAGCTTCACCTCTCCGGCATAGTCGGTGGCGATGATCAGGTCGTTGTCCGCCTTGCTGACGATGCGTCCGCTCAGGCGGTCACCGTTGGCGAGCAGCACCTCGTCGGCGCTGGCGGAGGTGGCGCCGAGCAGCGCCGGAATCAGGATGGAAAGGCAGTGCGGCAGGCGTCGCAATCGCATGGCGGGTTCTCCCGGATTGTGTGGCGTGCGTGCCGGCGAACAGCGTCGGCCGGCGGCGATGGATGGATCTGGCGATCCGGATGAAGCAGGGGTGAAACGGCGGTGCGGAGATTCTGCGGAAGCGCCAGTCTAGCGACGGCTATGCAGCGAGGCTGTAGGAAAAGACGAACACCTGGAGGAGGGCCAGGCTGGAGCGGGTGATGGGAATCGAACCCACGTATGCAGCTTGGGAAGCTGCCGTTCTACCATTGAACTACACCCGCGCAGCGCTCCGCGCTTGCGGGAGCGCTGCGGATTGTACGCCGGATGAGCGTCTACTTCACCTCGATGGTCGCTCGCATGCCGGCGTCGGCCTGCGAGCGCTTCGACATCACGTCGTCGAACTTGCCGGTGCGTATCGGCAGGAACCACCACTCGACGCTGTGGCCGGGCGCCACCTCGATGCGCCGGATCGGGCCGTAGATTTCGGCGACCACCTTGCCGGCGGCGTCCTTGGCGACGACCTTGCGCGTGTAGACGGCATCGGCCAGGCCATTCGAGCCGAAGTAATAGGGTTCGCTGCCGGTGTTGTCGATGCGCAGGGCGTACAGCCTGCCGGTTTCGAACGTCAGCGCATCCGGCGTGAAGCGGTGCTGGCCCTTGTCGGCGCCCATCTGGATGGTGACGGTCGTCGGTTCCTGCTTGCTCAGATCACCGGCGGAAAAGACGCCGGGCGACAGCAGGAAAAGTGCGGTGGCGATGCAATAACGGTTCATCGGGCACTCCGTTGCGGGGCTGTCGGAAAGAGTCAGGCCGGCGCCGTCGTTTCCCGTCCGCTCGCGCGGACGGGAACCGTGGGCAGATGCCGGACGTGGATCAGAAGTCCCAGCGCACGCCGGCGATCACCTGCCGCGGCCGGTTCACGTGGATGCCATTCACGCGGCTCACGATGTAGGTGCGGTCGGTCAGGTTGGCGGCACTGAGGAACAGTGTCATGCCCTGCGGCTTCAGGCGGTAGTTGGCCGATGCGTTGAAGATGGTCTGCGCATCGATCTCGCCCGACTGGCCGTCCGGCAGCGGCGTCTTCGAGTTCAGACCGTCGGTGTACTGCTCGCTGATGTGCTCGACGCCCAGGCGCATGTCGAAGCCCGACGCGTGCTCGTAGCCGATCGCCGCCGCCAGCAGATGGCGCGGCGCGTACGGCGTGCGGTTGCCATTGACGTTGACCTCGCCGATCTCGTTGCGCGCGGCGTCATAAACGGTGTTCAGCACGTCGTTCTCGAAGCGCGCCGTCCACAGATGCGTGTACGAGCCCTTCAGGTAGACGTTGTGCGCACTGCCGTTCATGCGACCGAAGTCGATGCGGCCGCCCAGCTCCAGGCCTTCCTTGCGGGTTTCGCCGCCGTTGGCGAAGGTTTGGCCGAGGCCGAGCGACTGGCCGGGCACGATCTGGTTCTTGAAGTCGATGCGGAACAGCGTCGCTTCGAGCTGCACACCCTTGAGCGGCGCCGAACGCATGCCGAGCTCGTAGTTGGTGCTCAGTTCCGGGCTCACCGCCACGTAGTCGGCGTCGAACGGCGACAGCGTGGCGTCCGGGCGCGGCGGCGCGAAGCCGCGATGCACGCCGGCGAACACCGTGGTGTCGGGCAGGCCGAACCAGGTCACGCCGAAACCGGGCAGTACCTTGTCGTTCTTGTCGGACAGTCGGGCATTGACCGGGTTGAAGTCCTCGGTCGAGGCGCTGAAGGTCTGCCGGTACTGTTCGTAGCGCACGCCCGGCGTCAGCGACCAGTTGCCGATGTAGAAGGTGTTCTGCACGTAGCCGGAGAGCGCGTCGGTCTTGATGCGGAAGTCGTCGCGCAGCAGCGTGCCGATCGAATTCTCGCGTGCGGTCGAGAAGGCGCCGTTGTAGCGCTTGCGGCTGACGTCTTCCCAGTGCAGGCGCACGCCCATCACCAGTTCGTTCTGGATGCCGAAGGTGTTGTGCTTCAGGTCCAGCCGCGGCTCGATGCCGAAGGTTTCATAGGTGCGCGGACGCATGTTGTTGCCGCAAAGACGGGCGAAATCCTCGAAGCCGTTCGGCACCGTGTAGTCGATGTTGGCCGGGCAGGCGCCGGACAGCGGCACCGGATCGCCGTCGCGCAGCGTTTCCAGTTCGTCCTCTTCGGCGATGGCGTCGAGCTGGCGGTAGGAGGCGCGATCCACCTTGCTGTAATACATATTGGTGGTCAGCTTCGCCTCTTCGTTGATCTGGAAGGTGTGCACCGCCTGTGCGGCGTTGCGTTCCAGTTCGAAGCGGTCGTCGCGGAAGGGGTTGGCGTACGGGTCGCGCTCGTACCGGGCTTGGTCGAGGCCGGCCTCGCCGAACTTCGAGTCCTCCTCGAAGTAGCCGTACTTCAGCATCAGCGTGTTGCGCGCATTCAGGTTCAGCAGCGCCTTGATCGACACGTCCGTCATCTTGTGTTCGTTGCCGCGGCGGGTGCCGTCGCCTTCCTTCTGGCTGGCGCTGAGCAGCACGCCGCCCCAGTCACCGCCGGTGCCGACGCTGGCCGACAGGCCGTAGAAGTCGCGGCTGCCGGCCGAGGCCTGCACCGAACGCTGGAAGGTGCGCGGCACGTCCTGCGTGACGAAGTTGATCACGCCGCCCACCGTCTGCGGGCCGTGCACGATCTGGCCCGAACCCTTGATCACCTCGATGCGGCGGATGCGCTCCAGCGGCGTGTGATAGTGGGTGGTCGGGTCGGCGTAGGGAGCGAGCTGTATCGGGGCGCCGTCCTCCAGCAGCAGCGTGCGGCTGCTGCGGCGGGGGTCGAGGCCGCGCACGCCGATGTTCAGGTTCAGTCCGAAGGCGTCCTCGCCGACGACATGTACGCCCGGCGCTTCGCGCACCGCTTCCATGATCGAAAGCGGGCGCTGCGCTTCAAGCTGTTCGGGACCGATCGCATGGACCGAGCCGGGAATCGCTTCGAGCCGGTCGGGCAGGGCTTCGATCACGGTGATCGCGGGCAGCGCGGTCGGGCTGCTCTGGGCGTGGGCTACGCCACCGATGCAGCCGATCGCCAGCGCGATCAGGGTGGGGGCGGGGCTCCTCGCGATTTTTCTGGTTCTCACGTCTCTGATTCTCCGTTGTCGCGCGCGCACGCCTGCGCATGCGAGTGCGCAGCCGACGGCACGGGGTGGCTTGTTGCGCGCCCGGGCGCACCTTCTTGCGGGTGCATGGACAGACATCGAGCGCGTGGCGACTATGATCAGTAGTGTGCTAATTGTTAAGGGACAAACTCCTGACCTGATCCGGCGCATCCGCCCGGCCCGGCGTGCGTTGCGCTGCAATACCGGTACACTTGTGCGGTGAGCGCACCCACCGTATCCATCCACCTTAACGGCCAGCCGCACCCGATCACGCTCGGGCAGACCGTGGCCGACCTGGTCGCCGCACTCGCGCTGACCGGCAAGCGCATCGCCGTCGAGCGCAACGGTGAAATCGTGCCGCGCGCGTCGCACGCGCAGACCGTGCTGAGCGCTGGCGACCGCCTCGAAATCGTCGTTGCCGTAGGCGGCGGCTGAACCCGGAACATTCGCATGAGCAAGGACATCCTGAAGATCGGCACGCGCGAGTTCTCGTCGCGCCTGCTGGTCGGTACCGGCAAGTACCGCGACTTCGACGAAACCCGCGAGGCGGTCGAGGCCTCTGGCGCCGAAATCATCACCGTCGCCATCCGCCGCACCAATATCGGCCAGGAGCCGGGTCAGCCCAGCCTGCTGGAGGTGCTGCCGCCCGACCGCTACACGCTGCTGCCCAACACGGCCGGCTGCTATACCGCCGACGACGCAGTGCGCACGCTGCGACTGGCGCGCGAACTGCTCGACGGCCACAACCTGGTCAAGCTGGAAGTGCTGGGCGACGCCGACACGCTGTTCCCGGACATGACGCAGACGCTGGCCGCGGCCGAAACACTGGTCAAGGACGGCTTCGACGTGATGGTCTACTGCTCGGACGACCCCATCATGGCCAAGCGGCTGGAAGAGGTTGGCTGCGTCGCGGTGATGCCGCTGGCCAGCCTGATCGGCTCTGGCATGGGCATCCTGAATCCGTGGAATCTGCGCCTCATCATCGACAACGCGCGGGTGCCGGTCATCGTCGATGCCGGCGTCGGCACCGCGTCGGACGCCGCCATCGCGATGGAACTGGGCTGCGACGGCGTGCTGATGAACACCGCCATCGCCAAGGCGCAGAACCCGGTGCTGATGGCCAGCGCGATGAAGAAGGGCGTCGAAGCCGGCCGCGAAGCTTTCGTCGCCGGTCGCATGCCGCGCAAGCTCTACAGCGGCGCGCCCAGCTCGCCGACCAGCGGCCTGATCACCGGCTGAACCCACTTCGCGCGGCGCGCCCTGCGTCGCGCTGCAGGACTTTTCGCATGAACGACGACAACACGCCGGACACCTCGGAGGGCGCTGAGGGCACGCGCCCGCAACGCCACATCCGCAGCTACGTGCTGCGCCAGGGCCGCATGTCGCCCGCCCAGGTGCGCAACATCGAAGAAGGCATGCCGCGCTGGGGCATTCCGTACGCACCGCAGGCCATCGACTACGCAGCCGTATTTGGTCGCACCGCGCCGGTGGTGCTGGAGATCGGCTTTGGCATGGGCTTCACTACGGCCGAGATTGCGGCCGCACGGCCGGACACCGATTTCATCGGTATCGAGGTGCATGGCCCGGGTGTCGGCAACATGTTCAAGCTGATTGCTGAACAGGGCCTCGCCAATATCCGCGTCATCCAGCACGACGCGGTCGAGGTGCTGCGCGACATGATTCCGGATGCTTCGCTTGCCGGCGTGCACGTGTATTTCCCCGACCCGTGGCCGAAGAAGCGCCATCTGAAGCGTCGGCTCATCCAGTCGCCGCTGGTCGCCCAGCTCGCCGCCAAGCTCGCACCCGGCGGCTATCTGCACTGCGCCACCGACATCGAGGACTACGGCCAGCAGATGCTGGACGTGCTGTCCGCCGAACCCTTGCTCGAAAGCACCGCCGACGGCTTCGCGCCGCGCCCGGACTACCGCCCGCTGACCAAGTTCGAAGCGCGTGGCCTGCGGCTGGGTCACGGCGTGTGGGATGTGATCTTCCGGCGCAGGGGCTGAGCGCGCTTCACCGATTGTCGGCCCGCGGTCTTCTGTCCGCGACAGGGCCTTCAACGAGCACCCGTGCGCGCCCTGGCTGAAAGCGCATTGCCAGCAGAGCGCGCTGCCAAAGGATCGGCGCGACCTCAGTCGAGAAAACGCTGCAGCAGCTCGTTCAGGAAGCGCCGCCCGCGCAGCGTCGGTTTGACCCGACCGCTGTCCAGGTCGAGCAGGCCGGCTTCGCGCGCTTCGAGCAGGCGTGGCATCAGCTGTTCCAGCGCAAGGCCGGTGTGACGCGCGAACAGGTCGACGTGGAATCCGTCGTTCAGCCGCGCCGCATTCATCATGAATTCGAACGGCAGTTCATCGGTGCCGACCATGCGCGACTCCTGCACGAAATCGCCGCGCGCGGCGCCTTCCAGATAGGCGTTCGGATGCTTGTGTCGCATGTCCCGGCGGACGCGGTCGTGGAAGCTCAGCTTGCCGTGGGCGCCGGCGCCGATGCCGAGGTAGTCCCCGAACTGCCAGTAATTCAGGTTGTGCAGGCACTGCTGGCCCGGTGTTGCGAAGGCCGAGGTTTCGTAGTGCATGAAGCCGGCGTCGGCCAGACGCGCTTCGATCGCCTCCTGCATGTCGGCGGATACGTCGTCGTCCGGCAGGTCCGGCGGTTGCGCGGCGAAGGGCGTGTTCGGTTCCAGCGTCAGGTGGTAACAGGACAGATGGCTCACGCCGGTGGCTATCGCGGTGTCGAGATCAGTCAGCGCCTCGGCCAGCGTCTGCTGCGGCAGCGCGTACATCAGGTCGATGTTCACCCGTTCGAAGGTGCGCAGCGCGAGCTCGATGGCGCGCCGCGCTTCACGCGTGTCGTGGATGCGGCCGAGTGCGGCGAGCTGGCGGTCGTCGAAGCTCTGCACGCCGATCGACAGACGGTTCACGCCAGCGTCGCGGAAACCCTTGAAGCGGTCGGCTTCCACCGTGCCCGGATTCGCCTCGAGCGTGATTTCCGCTTCCGGCGACAGATTCACCCGTGCGCGCACCGCGGTGAGCAGGCGGTCGAGCGCCTCAGGTGTCATCAGGCTGGGCGTGCCGCCGCCGAAGAAAATGGTCTGCACCCTGCGCCCCCAGATGTCGGGCAGCGACGATTCCAGGTCGGCGATCAGCGCATCGATATAGGCCGCTTCCGGAATGCCGTCCCGCACCGTGTGCGAGTTGAAGTCGCAGTACGGGCACTTGCGTACGCACCAAGGGAAATGGATGTACAGCGACAGCGGCGGTGAAACGGTGAAGGCCGGTGCAGATGTTACTGCGCCCGCCGTAACCGGCTGCGCGGCGCGCGCCGGCTTCAGCGGGATGACGCGGGTCATGCGGCGCTCTTCAGCCGGTCGAGCAGGTGGCGCATCGCCGCTGCGCGATGCGACAGCGTGTTCTTCAGTTCGGATGCAAGTTCGGCCGCGGTCTGTTCGAGCGAAGGTACGAAGAAGTGCGGGTCGTAGCCGAAGCCGCCGTCACCGCGTGCCTGCGCGACGATCTCTCCGTGCCACTCGCCGTCGGCGATCAGCGGCTGCGGGTCGTCGGCCGAGCGCACCAGCACGATGACCGAATAGAAATGGGCGCGGCGGTCGTCCACGCCGTGCAGATCGGCGGTCAGCTTGGCATTGTTGGCGAGATCGGATTTCGGTTCGCCGGCGTAGCGCGCCGACAGCACGCCCGGCTTGCCGCCCAGCGCCGTCACGCACAAGCCGGAATCGTCGGCCAGCGCCGGTAGCCCGGTTTCGCGCGCCGCATGGCGCGCCTTGGCCAGCGCGTTCTCGACGAAAGTGGGGTGAGGCTCTTCCGCTTCGCTGACGCCGAGCGAGCCCTGAGTGACCACCTCGATGCCCAGCGGCGCCAGCATGGCCGACAGTTCGCGCAGCTTGCCGGCGTTGTTGCTTGCGAGGACCAGGCGTTCAATTTTCATCAGGGTTCAGATCTCCAGTGCGCGGCGCTGGGCGGCGATCAGCCCGTTGATACCGCTTTCGGCCAGATCCATCAGCGCGTTCAGTTCGCTGCGGGTGAAGGGCACGCCTTCGGCCGTGCCCTGCACTTCGCACAGGCCGCCGGAGGCGGTCATGACGACATTCATGTCGGTGTCGCAGTTCGAATCCTCATCGTAGTCGAGGTCAAGCACCGGCGTGCCTTCATGTATGCCGACCGACACCGCGGCGACCAGTTCGCGCAGCGGGTTGGCGGGCAGCAGCCCCTTCTTCACCAGACCGGTCAGCGCGTCGTGCAGCGCGACGCAGGCGCCGGTGATCGAGGCGCAGCGTGTGCCGCCATCGGCCTGCAGTACGTCGCAGTCCAGCGTGATCTGGCGTTCGCCGAGCGCGGCGAGGTCGGTGACCGAACGCAGGCTGCGGCCGATCAGACGCTGGATTTCCTGGGTGCGGCCGGTCTGCTTGCCCTTGGCCGCCTCGCGCGCACTGCGTGTGTGGGTGGCGCGCGGCAGCATGCCGTATTCGGCGGTCACCCAGCCCTGGCCCTTGCCGCGCAGGAAGGGCGGCACGCTCTCTTCGACGCTGGCGGTGCACAGCACGCGCGTGTTGCCGATCTCGATCAGCACCGACCCCTCGGCGTGGCAGGTGAAATTACGGGTGATGCGCAGGTCGCGCGCCTGGTCGGGCCGGCGGCCGCTGGGTCGTGTCACGTCATTGTCCCTTCGAGTACTTGTTGATCGCGGAGTTGATTTCCGCGATGGCGGATTCGATCGCCGATTCGTCCCACTCCTCGCGCATCGACGCGCGGTCGCCGAAACTTTCGATCACCGTGGTGTGTCGGTCGAGCGGCAGCGTGCGGGTTGTGACCGAGCCGTGCGGCTCGTCGGCGTAGTTGTCGTGCCAGTTGATCGCCACCGTGGTCAGGTTGTCGGCAGTGTCTCCGCCCGCGGTTTCTGCCTGATCCATCAACTTCGGCACCGCGGTCATCACGTCCGGATTCTCGAAGGTCTTCAGCAGCACGTCGTTGCCCAGCGGGCCCCACACGCCGTCACTGCACAGCAGGACGGTGTCGCCGGCCAGCAGCGGCGTCTTGCGCGAATATTCGATCTGCGGCGCGATCGGGCCGCCGAGGCAGCTGTAGATGCGGTTGCGGTGCGGGTGCGTCATCGCGCCGTCCTCGTCGAGCAGGCCGCGATCGATCATGCGCTGCACGCGCGAGTGGTCGCGCGTCTGCGTCATCACATGGCCGGCGCGCAGCACATAGAGCCGAGAGTCACCGGCGTGCGCCCAGTAGGCGACCGAATCCTGGATCACGCAGGCGACACAGGTGGTGCGCGGACCGTCCTCGAGGTCGCGCTCGTCGGCGTAATCGAGGATGGCGCAATGCGCGTTGGTCAGGCCGCGCGACAGGAACAGGAAGGGGTCGTTCAGCCGCGGCTTGGCTTCGCGCTGGAAGGACTCGACCAGGTACTGCACCGCGATCTGCGCCGCTACCTCGCCCTGGAAGTGGCCACCCATGCCGTCGGCCACCACCATCAGCAGTGCGTCGCGCGAATAGGAGTAGGCCATGCGGTCCTGATTGGACTTGCGCTTGCCGACACGGCTGTCCTGAAAGATGGTGAATCTCATTTGCTCATCCAGGTACTGAAGCGGCTGAACTGTGCGCGCACGCGGTTGAGCCAGTGATCAGAAGCGCTCGTGCTGGCGGCAGCGGCCGCGGCGGCCGCCAGTTCCGCCTCTTCGTTCTCGCGATCCCAGGTGGCCAGCGACCGCTGCAGGGCGAAAACGCTCTGCGGCCGCTTCAGGTGATTGAGCTGCATGCACAGGTCTATCGTTTCGAGCAGCTGCTTCGAGTACTGGCCTATCCAGCGCTCGGCGGCGAGGATGACCGTATCGTTCTCCATGCGCTGGTCGGCCGCCTGCGGCGGTCCGCCCGACAGGCAGGCGTACATGCTTGCACCGATGCTGTAGATGTCGCTCCACGGGCCGAGCAGGTCGCGGTTGCGGTAGTGCTCGGGGGCCGCAAAGCCGGGCGTGTACATCGGCTTCAGCATCGGCGTGTCGACCATCAGCGTGTTGCGTGCGGCGCCGAAGTCGATCAGCACCGGCGAACCGTTGTTGCGCAGGTAGATGTTGGACGGCTTGATGTCCAGGTGCAGCAGCTTGTGCGAATGCACTTCGCGCAGGCCGTTGAGCAGGCGCGTGAACACGTAGCGGATGAAACTTTCGCGAATCTCGCCGCGGCGACGCGTGATGTAGTCCTGCAGCGTGCGGCCGCGTTCGTAGCGCATCACCATGTACACGGTGTCGTTGGCGCGGAAGAAGTTGAGCACGCGCACCACGTTCGGGTGATTCAGCCCAGCCAGCGTGCGTCCTTCCTCGAAGAAGCACTTCATGCCATAGCGGAAGGCGGGCAGGAATTCCTCGGGAATCTTCGGCTGGATATGGCCTTCCTCGCGCAGGGCCAGCGCGTTCGGCAGGTATTCCTTGATCGCGACCGGCGTGTTGTCGCGGTCGTGCGCCAGATAGACGATGGAAAACCCGCCCAGGCTCAATTGGCTGTGGATGCGGTACTGGTCCAGTTCAAAGCCCGGCGGCAGGGCGCAATTGACTTGTGGGGGCATTCTGCGGGCCGCTATGATCCTTGTTTCGGCGCGATTCTGGGCGTTTGCCCACAGGCTGTAAAGCTGCCCGACACGTGCTGTCGGCAGCGTTTGCACGCGTTGATGACCGATGGATCAACAGGGGAAGAACGCGTGGCAGGCAGCATACACAGCATGACGGGTTTCGCGACGGCTGCAGTCAGTGTCGGCGCAGCGACGCTGAACCTTGAGCTCAGAACCGTTAATTCGCGTTTCCTCGACCTGCATTTCCGGCTGCCCGACGAACTGCGCGTGATCGAGCCCTTGCTGCGCGAGCAGATCACCGGCGCATTGTCGCGTGGCAAGGTCGATTGCCGTGCCGGTCTGCAGGCGAGCGGCGAATCGGCGCGCGAACTGGCGCTGAACCCGCAGCTGCTGGCCCAACTGGTGGCACTCGAAGCCGGCGTTCGCGCGGCACTGCCGCAGGCTGCCTCGCTGTCGGTCGCCGAGGTGCTGCGCTGGCCCGGCATGCTGGGCGACGACACGATACCGGCCGAGGCGCTGACTGAAGCGGGCGCACGTGCGGTGCGGCAGGCGCTGGCCGACCTCACCGCGTCGCGCAGCCGCGAAGGCGTGCGACTGGCCGGCATGCTGATGGAGCGCGTCACCCGCATGCGCGAACTGGTCGCGCAGGTGACGCCGCGCGTGCCCGAGGTCGTGCGCGAATACCAGGCTAAGCTCGTGCAGAAACTGCAGGAAGCCATAGGCAGCGCGGACGACGAGCGCATCCGCACCGAAGTCGGCCTGTTCGCGGTGCGTATCGATGTCGCCGAGGAACTGAACCGGCTGTCGGCGCATCTCGATGAAGTGGAGCGCATCCTCGCCAAGGGCGGCAGCGCCGGCAAACGGCTCGACTTCCTGATGCAGGAACTGAACCGCGAGGCGAACACGCTGGCCTCGAAGTCGGTCGCGCAGGACGTCGGCGGCGTCGCGATGGAGCTCAAGCTGCTGATCGAACAGATGCGCGAGCAGGTGCAGAACATCGAGTGAGCCCGAGGGAGTCGCTCGGCGGCTCCAGATTCACGCTGGCCTGCCGTTGATGCGGTTCCGGCGTCTTTCGTCCTTTTCATTGCAAGACATGGCTAAACGCGGCGTACTTTTCATCGTCAGCGCACCGTCCGGTGCAGGCAAGACCACGCTGGTGCGCGGACTTCTCGAACGCGATCCACAGATCGGACTGTCGGTTTCGCACACCACGCGGGCGGCGCGTCCGGGCGAGGTGGACGGCGTTGCCTATCACTTCGTCAGCATCGACACCTTCGACGCGATGCGGGCGGCGGGCGACTTCATCGAGTCCGCGCACGTGCACGGCAACTACTATGGCACCTCGCGTCGCTGGCTCGAAGAACGGCTCGATGCGGGCCATGACGTGCTGCTGGAAATCGACTGGCAGGGCGCCCAGCAGGTGCGTGCGCTCTTTCCGGAGGCGGTGAGCATCTTCATCCTGCCGCCGTCCTTCGAGGCGCTGGCGCAGCGCCTGACCGGCCGCGGATCGGACGCGCCGGAGGTGATAGAACGCAGGCTGGCTGCGGCACGCGAAGAGATCGGTCATCTTCGCGAGTTTGATTTCGTTATAATCAATAACATACTGAGTCAGGCGCTGGACGAAATGGTCACCGTCGCACGCGCTGCGCGGCTGCTCCGATCGAGCCAGATGGCCCGGCATCCCGAGTTTTTCCATTCCCTGGGTGTGAATTGATATGGCACGCATTACCGTCGAAGATTGTCTGAAGCGTATCCCGAACCGTTTCCAGTTGACGCTGGTTGCCACCTACCGTGCCCGCCAGCTGTCCGCAGGCAGCACGCCGCAGGTCGATGGCGACAAGGACAAGCCCACCGTCGTCGCGCTGCGTGAAATCGCCGCCGGCAAGGTCGGTCTGGAAATCCTGAACCGAGGCCAGGCCTGATGAGGCCGGGCTGTCAGCGCTGACTTCATGAACCGACCGGTGGACGACCTCATCATGCCCACCCCGGTCGCCCACGTTACGCCTGCACAGCCCATCGTCAGCCTCGCCCCGGCTGACAACGATCCCGACGCCGGTACGCCGGCGCCCCCCTGTTCCACGGTCGCCGATCTCGAACGCCTGATCGCCGACATTTCCACCTATCTGCGCGAAGAAGACGTGCAGCGCGTGCGCGACGCGTACGCGCTGTCGGCCAGTGCGCACGCTGGGCAGTTCCGCATGAGCGGCGAGCCTTACGTGTCGCACCCGCTGGCGGTCGCCGAAATCCTCGCCGGCTGGCAGCTCGATTCGCAGGCGCTTTGCGCGGCGCTGCTGCACGACGTGATGGAAGACACCGCCATCACGAAGGCAGAGATTGCCGAGCGTTTCGGCAAGGTGGTGGCGGAACTGGTCGATGGCGTGTCCAAGCTCGACAAGATCGAGTTCCAGTCGAAGGAAGACGCGCAGGCCGAGAACTTCCGCAAGATGCTGATGGCGATGGCGCGCGACGTGCGCGTCATCCTGATCAAGCTTGCCGACCGCACGCACAACATGCGCACGCTGGGTTCGATGCGGCCGGACAAGCAGCGCCGCATCGCCCGCGAAACGCTGGAAATCCACGCCCCGATCGCCAACCGCCTCGGCCTGCACGCCGTATACCGCGAACTGCAGGACATGTCCTTCCACGCGATGCACCCGATGCGCTACCGCGTGCTGGAGCGCGCGATGAAGTCGGCGCGCGGCAACCGGCGCGAGGTCGTGGGCAAGATCACCGAGGCGATCCGTACCCGCCTGCCGGAGCGCGGCATCGAAGCCGACGTGTTCGGCCGCGAGAAGAGCCTGTATTCGATCTTCCGCAAGATGCGCGACAAGCACCTGACGTTCTCGCAGGTGCTCGACATCTATGGTTTCCGCGTCGTGGTGAAGGACGTGGCGGCCTGCTATCTCGCCCTCGGCGCGCTGCACGCTCTGTACAAGCCGGTGCCGGGCAAGTTCAAGGACTACATCGCGATCCCGAAGGCCAACGGCTACCAGTCGCTGCATACCACGCTGATCGGCCCCTTCGGTACGCCGGTCGAGGTGCAGATCCGCACCGCCGAAATGCACCAGATCGCGCAGAACGGCGTGGCGTCGCACTGGCTGTACAAGGACAGCGAGCAGTCGCTCGACGATCTGCAGGCCAACACCCACCGCTGGCTGCAGTCGCTGCTCGAACTGCAGAGCTCGGCGCCCGATTCGGCCGAGTTCCTCGAACATGTGAAGATCGATCTGTTCCCGGGCGAGGTGTACGTGTTCACGCCCAAGGGCAAGATCATGTCGCTGCCGCGCGGCGCGACCGCGGTCGACTTCGCCTACGCAGTGCACACCGACGTCGGCCACTGCTGTGTGGCCTGTCGCATCAACCAGGAACTGATGCCGCTGCGCAGCGAGCTGAGCAGCGGCGACCAGGTCGAAATCATCACCGCCTCGCACCCGAACCCGAACCCGGCCTGGCTGGGTTATGTGAAGACCGGCAAGGCGCGTGCGCAGATCCGCCACTTCCTGAAGACCATGCAGGTCGAGGAATCGGCACAGTTGGGCGAGCGGCTGCTCACCCAGGCGCTGCGCCAGTTCGGCGTGACGCCTGACGAGATCGGCGACGCCTCGTGGGCGCAGTGGCTGGAAACGGCCGAGGTCAAGAGCCGCAAGGAAGCGCTGGCCGACATCGGCCAGGGCAAAAGTTCGGCCACCTTCGTCGCGCGCAGCCTGCTCAAGCTGCAGACCGCCAGCGAACAGCAGGGCACGCCTCTGCCGGCGCCGGAGAGCGCGCTGCTGATCCGCGGTTCCGAGGGCATGGCGGTGCAGATCGCACGCTGCTGCCAGCCGATACCGGGCGACCCCATCGTCGGCCAGCTGCGCGTCGGTTCCGGCCTGATGATCCACGCGCACGATTGCCCGACGCTGCGCCGCAACCGCAAGGACGGTGACCAGTGGGTCGATGTCGAGTGGGAGCGCGACAACAGCCGCGTGTTCGAGGTGGGCATCCGCGTCATCGCGGCGAACCGCCCGGGCGTGCTGGCCAAGGTTGCCTTCGAGATCGCCGAATGCGGCGCCAACATCCAGAATGTCGGCATGGAAGAGGACGGCAGCCTCTATACGCAGATCCATTTCACGCTGCAGGTCAGTGATCGCGTCCATCTGGCGCGCATCATGAAGGGCCTGCGCCGCGTGCCGGAGGTCGTGCGCATCGCCCGTGTGCGGGCCTGCGACAAGGCCGACGAATCGCGCGGCAAGACACATTGAGTCGTTTCCAACGGAGTTTCAATTGGCTGATTACGAATCCGATCACACGCGCTTCATGCGCGAATACCTCGAAAAGCACCCGGAGCAGATCGAAGAACAACGCCGCGGCCGCGCGCTGTGGTGGGACAAGCCGCAGGACTTCGAGGCGCAGCGCCGCTTCAACGAGGCACGCGTCGCGCAGAAGCCCTATCCCTACCAGACCGACCTGACGCCCACCGACGCGCACTGAAGCCGCGACGTCCTTTTTCTGGCTGCCCCGTGCGCTGCGCCGCTGAGCCGGCGCGCAGGGTGGCGACCATCGCATGAGCGTGTTCGATCAGCCGCTGGCCATCGTCGACCTTGAAACGACAGGGGGCGACCCGCGCGCCGACCGTGTGACCGAGGTCGGCGTCGTGCTGATCGACGGGCCGCAGCGGCGCGAGTGGTCCAGCCTGGTCAATCCGGGCGTGTCGATTCCGCTGTCCATCCAGCGCTTCACCGGCATCACCGACAGCATGGTCGCCGGTGCGCCGCGCTTCGCCGAGATCGCGCAGGAACTGGCAGCGCTGCTGCACGACCGCCTGTTCGTGGCGCATAACGCGCGCTTCGACCACGGCTTCCTGCGCAACGAGTTCGCCCGCGTCGGCCTGAATTTCGCGCCGCGTGTGCTGTGCTCGGTCAAGCTGTCGCGCGCGCTCTATCCGCACTTTCCGCGCCACGGGCTGGACGCGCTGATGGAGCGCTTCGGGCTGGTCTGCGATGCCCGCCACCGCGCCATCGGTGACGCGCGACTGGTGCGCGACTTTCTCGACATCGTCGCGCGCGACTTTCCGCCGGCGGTGATCGCTCCGGCGATG
The DNA here is from genome assembly GCF_059552495.1 of Methyloversatilis sp. S146-33. Next base: position 25,052 of record NZ_JCANOT010000022.1, on the reverse strand, counting down.
GAGAAGGCCGGGCGCACCGCCGCCGCGCCGCCCGGCATGACACCGGGCGCGCTCGACGACGTGCCGGAGGCGCCCGGCGTCTACCTGTTCTACGGTGCCGCGCCGGAGTCGACAGATCTGCTGCCGGCGCCGGCAGAGCTGCCGCTCTACATCGGCAAGAGCCGTAACCTGCGTTCGCGCGTGCTGGCGCACTTCACCGGTTCGCACAAGGGCGGACAGGCGGCGCGCATGCTGCGCGAGACGAAGCGCGTCGATTGGGTCGAGACAGCGGGAGAACTCGGTGCTCTGCTGCTCGAAGCGAAGCTGGTGAAGCAGTTGCAGCCGCTGTACAACAAGCAGTTGCGGGCCGGTGGTCCCGCGGTGGCGCTGGCGCTGCGCGGCGGTCCCGGCAACGAGGTGGCGGCCGGCGAAGCAGCGCTGACGCTGGTCGATCTCGACCGCGTCACGCCGCGTCAGCTGGCGGGGCTGTATGGCCCCTTTCGTTCCCGCCGCGACTGTCTGACCACACTGCGCGAACTGGCCACCGCCTGGCAGCTGTGCCCGAAGCGCATCGGTCTGCAGGGCTACGAGCGGCGCACCGCCGCCTGCGTCAATGTGCAGATCAAGCGCTGCCGCGGTGTCTGCTGCGGACGTGAAGATCCGCAGCAGCACGATATGCGTCTGATGAGTGCACTCGACGGCCTGCGCATGCCCGATTGGCCGTGGCCTGACGCCGTGGCGGTGCGCGAGCGCCGTCCGGGCGCCGAGCGTGGCGACCGGCACTGGCTGGCGCACTGGTGCTATCTGGGCAGCGCGCCGGAGGGCAGCGACGACGTGGCGCCACTGCAGCGCGACGCGCGCTTCGACTATGACCACTACCGCATCCTGCGCCGTCATCTCGACGGACTGCCGGCTGACGCGGTCGAGGCCGTCTAGGATTTGTCGGGCGGATTTACCAGAGATTGCCGCAGCTGGCTCGCCGACATCGGGCGGGCAAACAGATAGCCCTGACCCTCCGAACACCCGAGCCGCAGCAGCAGTTCAGCCTGTTCCGACAGCTCGATGCCTTCGGCGATGGTGGTCATGCGCAGCGAGCGACCCAGCGCCAGCATGGCCTCTATCATTGCACGGGCGTCGTCGCTCTCTGTCAGGTCGATGATGAATGAACGGTCAATCTTGATGCGGTCTATCGGCAGGCCGCGCAGTACGCTCAGCGACGAGTAGCCGGTGCCGAAGTCGTCGATGCTGATCGAGACGCCCAGACGTTTCAGCGCGTCGAGTATGCCCGCGCTGTGTTCGATCACCTGCAACGTGGACTCGGTGATTTCGAGTTCCAGCGATTCGGCCGGGAAGCCTGTTTCGGTCAGCACCTCCAGCACGTGGGCGACGAAATCCTCGCGCATGAACTGCCTGACCGACACGTTGACGGCGAGGCGCATCTGTCGCCCGTCGTTGTCCGGCAGGCCGACGATGTCATGGCAGGCGCGGCGCAGTACCCACATGCCCAGCGTTTCAATGATGCCGCTCTCTTCGGCGACCGGAATGAAGCGGGCGGGCGAAATCATGCCCAGTTCCGGATGCGGCCAGCGCACCAGCGCCTCGACGCCGATCACGTGCGCGTCGGACAGCCGGAGCTGGGGCTGGTAGTGCACCTCCAGCGCGTTGTTGTCGATTGCGCGACGCAGGCCCTGCTCCATATGCATGCGTTCCTGTGTGCGCTCCGACATGTCGGTCGTGAAGAACTGATAGCGGTTGCGTCCTTGCGATTTGGCCGAGTACATCGCGATGTCTGCCGCGCGCATCAGCACGTTGCGGTCGGTGCCGTGATCGGGGAACACGGCGATGCCTATGCTGCCGGTGATGCGAATCTGCTCGCCACCGAGGTCGAACGGGTCACGCAGCGCACCGAGTAGCTTCATCGCCAGATGCGAGGCCTCTTCGGGCTGTGCGCTGCCGGTGAGCACGACGAATTCGTCGCCGCCGAGGCGGGCGAGCGTGTCGCTGCGGCGCAGCGCCTCACGCAGCCGGACCGACACCGCGCGCAGCAACTCGTCGCCGACGCCATGGCCCAGCGTGTCGTTCACACCCTTGAAGCTGTCGAGGTCGAGGAAGAGCAGGATGCAGCGCTGCTGCGCACGACGTGCCTGTTCGATGGCGCGCTCGAAACGGTCGTCGAACAGCAGGCGGTTGGGCAGGCCGGTGAGCGCGTCGTGATGCGCCAGATGATTCAGCTTCTCCTCCGCCTGATGGATGGCGCTGAAATCGGAGAAGGCGGCGACGAAATGGGTGACCGTGCCGTTGTCGTTGCGCACGGCGCTGATGCTCTCCCAGGCAGGGAAGCTGTCGCCAGACGCGCGTTGGCACAGCACCTCGCCCTGCCAGTAGCCGGTGCCAGAGGGGGCGGCCAGCGCCGCATAGAAATCGTCGCCGTGGCCGGTTCCCAGCACCGCGTCGGGGTCAAGGCCGAGTACCTGGGCCTCGTCGTGCCCGGTGATGCGTGTGTAGGCAGCATTGACCGCGACGATGCGCCGACGCGCGTCGGCGATCACGATGGCTTCGGCCGTGGTGTGGAACACGACGCTGGACTGGCGCAGGCGCTCCTCGTCGCGCCGGCGTTGCGTCACGTCCTGCAGGATGCCGACGATGCGCCGCTCGCCCGCCGGATCGCCATAAGCACGCGCGTGCGCTTCCAGATTGCGTGCGCCACCATTGCCTACGGTACGGAATTCGATGCGCACCGGATCGCCGCGCTGCAGTGCCGCGTTCAGCGCCGCCGACACGCGCTCGCGATCGCCGGCATCGACGCGCGACAGAAAGAGATTCCACGATTCGTCCAGCGGGACCGGGCGGTCGCCGAACAGGCTGCGCAAGTGGCCGTCGCCGTGCAGCTGCATCGAATCGCCCTGCCACTCGATCACGCCGAGCGAGGCGGCATCGAGCGCCTGCTTGAACAGCTGTTCGCTGCGCTCCACGAGCACCTCGACCTCGCGACGCGCCAGCGCCATCTGTATCGTCGCGTGCAGCTCGCGCGCCTCGCACGGCTTGACCAGATAGCCGAAGGGGCGGCATTCGAGCGCGCGGCGCAGCGTGTCGTCCTCGGCGTAGGCGGTCAGGAAGACAACCGGTACGCGATGCTGCGACTGGATCTGCAGTGCCGCGTCGATGCCGTCGAGCGGGCCTTCAAGGTGGATGTCCATCAGCACCAGATCGGGCGCCACTTCGCCGACCTTGCGCACCGCCTGCTCGCCGCTGGCCAGCACCGCGCCGACCTTGTAGCCGAAGGACTGCAGCTGGTTCTTCAGGTCGAAAGCGATCACGCGTTCGTCCTCGACCAGCATCAGATTGATCGGAAGCGGTGCGTTCATGTCGTACCTCGTGCGGGAAGGGCTGCCGGAAAGGTGATGAGATAGCTGGCGCCTCCGTCGCGCACCATCTGCAGTTCGCCGTGCAGCTGATCTATCAGCAAGGGCACCAGCTGCAGGCCGAGCGACTTCACGGCGTCGAAGTCGAAACCCGCCGGCAGGCCGACACCGTCGTCGCGCACGCCCAGCGTCAGCCGCTCGTCGCAGCTGTGCAGCGAAATGGTGATGATGCCGGTGCGCTGGGCGGGGAAGGCGTGCTTGAAGGCATTGGTGACCAGTTCGTTCACCACCAGCCCGCACGGGATGGCGCGTTCAAGATCTAGGTACACCGGCTGCGCCGGGCGTTCCAGCTGCAGCTCGACGCCGCTCGCGCTGCTGCGATATGCACCGCGCAGCAACTGGGCCAGACGGTCGAGGTAGTCGCCGAGGTCCATGCGCGAGAAGTCCTTGCGCTCGTACAGCAGCTGATGGGTCAGTGCCATCGCCCGCACGCGGTTCTGGCTCTCGTTCAGGATGTCGCGCACGCGCGGGTCGTCGACATTGTTGGCCTGCAGGTTGAGCAGGCTGGTGATGACCTGCAGATTGTTCTTGACCCGGTGGTGTACTTCGTTAAGCAGCACCGTCTTTTCCTGCAGCGCCTGTTCCAGCACCTGCTGGGCGCGGCGTCGCTCGGTGATATCAACGATGGATGCCAGCACCATGACACCTTCGCCGGTGTCCATCGGATTCAGACCGATCTCGACCGGGAATTCGCTGCCGTCGGCGCGGCAGGCGAACAGGTCACGACCGCCACCCATCGGTCGTGGGCTGGGTGATGAAAGGAAGCTGTGGCGGAAGTCCGCGTGGTGAGCACGTGCGGCCGATGGCACCAGCATGTCGACCGAGCGGCCGATCAGTTCGGTGCGCGGGTAGCCGAACAGTCTTTCGGTCTGCTCGTTGACCATCACCATCATGCCGCGGCCATCGACCAGCACCATCGCGCTGGGGGCGTACTCGACGACGCGGCGGAAGGCGTCGTCGTTCATCTGCGGCATCGGCGGAGCATCGTGCGCCGTTGTGCCATCGGTACGGATATCCATCGGCCATCCTCCGTGAGCCCGCGCTGGTCTCGGGCTCATTCATTCTGGATGGCCCCGTGCATCAAGACAAGGTCGTGTTGCCCTTCGTTTCGATTGCACAAAAACAAAAGCCCCTGCGGCTGGCAGGGGCTTTGGCTGTGGCTTTGCGCGGGATCAGGCTTCCGGGTCGTACATGCAGTGCTTGATCTTGTGGCGGTTGGCGATCAGCTCGTCGATCGTCGGCTTGCCGGTCATTGCTCGCTGTATCGCGATCTTGGTTGCTTCGTAGTTGGTGCGGTACAGATCCTTCATGTCCAGGTTGGGATCCTTGACTGCATTCGGGTCCAGCCACACCAGGTCGATGATGACCAGTTCGTCCACCAGTTCCTTCGGGATGATGCCTTCCGACACGCAGTCGACGACCGCGTCAGCGGTGGCCGACTGCACCACGCCGCCGAGCAGCTCGACGGTGCGCGAATTCTTGATCGTGACCTTGGGCACCATCATGGTGGCCGGCTTGGCCATCTGGTTGCAGTCGCGCACGGCCAGCATGCGGGTGTGACCGGCGGTCTGGCCCATCATCTGGGCGAAGGCCTGGCCGACCGGGCCGTCGATCGAGCCGATGACGATTTCCGGCATGGCGTCGGTGTATTGACCTTCCTTGGCGAAGACGGTGGCTTCACCAACCTTCATCACGATACGTTCGGACATGGTTCGATTCCTTTTGACAGTGTTCTCAATTCGTTGGCGCGCAAGGCTCAGCCGCCGCGAAGTTTAGCGCGCATGCGGTCGATTTCACGCCGCTGGGTCTTGGTGGGCCGTCCGTGCAGCATGTGTGACGGTTCCGGAGCAAGTCGGCGCCGTTCGCGTTCCGCTTCGCGCCGCGCAATGCTGTCGGCGGTCTCTTCGTAAAGCGTGCGCGCCTCTTCGGCCGGGCCGCGTTTGCCGGACAGCGCCTGCACGATCACCGTGTAGCGCACTTCGCCGGTCTGGATGTCCAGCCGGTCGCCGATGCGCACCTCGCGCGACGGCTTGGCGCGCGCCTCGTTCAACTGGATGCGGCCGGCGTCGATGGCGTCGGAGGCCAGCGTGCGCGTCTTGAAGAAGCGCGCCGCCCACAGCCACTTGTCGAGCCGCAGCCGTTCGCGCGCGGCGTCGTCCTCGTGGCTCACGGCAGCAGGCGTTCGCCGGCGTAGAGGTCGGCGATGCGCTCGCGCGCGCGGATCAGGTGCACCTTGTCGCCATCGACCATCACTTCGGCGGCGCGCGGCCGCGTGTTGTAGTTCGAGCTCATGGTCATGCCGTAGGCGCCAGCTGAGAAGATGGCGACCAGATCTTCCGGTTCGACCGCCAGTTCGCGCGCGCGGCCAAGGAAGTCGCCGCTTTCGCACACCGGGCCGACCACGTCGTAGGTGTCCGCCTGGCCGCGCGGGCGCACTTCGGCGATGCGGTGGAAGGCGTCGTACAGCGCCGGACGGGCGAGGTCGTTCATCGCTGCGTCGATGATGGCGAAATTGCGTTCCTCGCCGCGCTTCAGGTATTCGATCTTGGACAGCAGTACGCCGGCGTTGCCGACCAGCGAGCGGCCGGGTTCGAGCAGCAGCCGCTCCTTGCGGCCGGCCAGCACGGCCAGCAGCGGCGCCAGATAGTCACGTGTTGCCGGTACGTTCTCGTCGTCGTAGCGGATGCCGAGGCCGCCGCCGAGGTCGAGGTGACGCAGTTCGATACCGTCGCGGTTCAGCGCTTCGGCCAGCGCCACCACCTTGGCGGCCGCTTCGGCCACCGGCGCCGGGTCCAGCAGCTGCGAGCCGATGTGGCAGGCGATGCCGCGGATCTCCAGCTGCGGCAGCTTCGCCGCGTCGAGGTAGATGCGGTGTGCGTCGGCGATGGGCACGCCGAACTTGTTGCACTTCAGGCCGGTGGAGATATAGGGGTGGGTCTTCGGGTCGACGTCCGGATTCACGCGCAGCGCGATCGGCGCGCGCTTGCCGAGGCTGCCGGCCACTTCGGCCAGCCGGTGCAGTTCGGCTTCCGATTCGACGTTGAAGCAGTAGATGCCGTGCGTCAGCGCGGCGCGCATTTCGTCGCGCGTCTTGCCGACGCCGGAGAACACCACCTTGCCCGGCTCGCCGCCCGCCGCGATCACGCGCGCCAGCTCGCCGCCGGACACGATGTCGAAGCCGGTGCCCAGCCGCGCGAACACATTCATGATCGCCAGGTTGGAATTCGATTTCACCGCGTAGCACAGCATGGCGTCGCGGCCGGACAATGCTTCGGCGTAGGCAGCGTGCGCCTCGGTCAGCGCCGCACGGCTGTAGACGAAGGTAGGCGTGCCGTACTCGGCGGCAATGCGCTCGAGTGCGACGCCTTCGGCGTACAGCGCGCCGTCGCGGGTTTCGAAATGCTTCATTGCTTGTCGCCCTTGTTAGTATCTTGCGGAGCAGGTGCGGACGCGGGCTTCGCGGCCGCCGGCTGGGCGCCCTGCTTGGGCGGCAGCGTCAACGGTCCCTTGGTGCCGCAGGCGGCGAGCGTCAGGGTCAGTGCGGCGATGCGCACGAGCGGGCTGGAAAACATGTCGGATGGCCGGAATATGAACGAAAGTGAATTTAACAAATTGGCCGATGCGACGCTGGCTGCGATCGAGCAGGCCATCGAACGCAGCGGCGCCGGAATCGACTACGAACTGCAGGCCGGCGGCGTGCTGGAACTGGAGTTCGATGACGGTTCGAAAATGGTGATCAACCGGCACGGCGTCGCGCAGGAAATCTGGGTGGCGGCGCGCTCGGGCGGCTTCCACTTCCGTGCCGACGGCGGCCGCTGGATAGGCACGCGCGACGGCAAGGAACTGATGCAGGCACTGGAAGAACTGCTCAGCCAGCAGGCGGGCGAGCCGGTGAAGCTGCGCGGCTGAGCGTATCCGGCACCGTCAGTCGCGACTCGCTCGGTACGATGTGGCCGGTCGGCGAGCGCGGTGGTGTCGGAATCGGTGCCGGCGACTGCGGCGGCGGGCCGGGCTGCAACTCGCCCTCCGAAGCCGGCGTTTCCGGCTCTTCCGGCAGCGACTCGGGCGGCGGTGGCAGATGTTCCTGGTACATCAGGTCGGTGCGCGGGTTGCCCTTGCTGTCCTCGCCGGCATCGATGCTGATCAGGCCGTCGGGCAGCGGCAGCCGTTGTTCGGGCACGTCCTTCAGTGCGTGACGCATGTAATCCACCCACATCGGCAGCGCTGCTGAACCACCGGTTTCGCCACGACCCAGGGTGCGCGGGTTGTCGAAACCTATCCAGGCGACCGTGACGCGCGAGGGCTGGTAGCCGCAGAACCAGGCGTCGAGATAGTCGTTGGTGGTGCCGGTCTTGCCGGCGAGGTCGCCGCGCTTGAGGGCCAGCGCGCGGGTGGCGGTTCCGCGGCGCACGACGTCCTGCATCATGCTGTCCATCAGGTAGGCGTTGCGCGCGTCGATGACGCGCAAACCCTCGTCGCCGGCCTTGCGCGGCGTGAAGCGCGCCAGCACGCGTCCCTCGCTGTCGGTGATCTCGCTCACCACATAGGGCTCGACCCGGTAGCCGCCGTTGGCGAATACGGCGTAGGCGGACGCCATCTGCCACGGGGTGACCGACCCGGCGCCGAGCGCCATCGTCAGGTAGGGCGGGTGGCGCGCGGCGTCGAATCCGAAGCGTGAAATATAGTCCTGCGCGTAACGCGGGCCGATTGAGCGCAGCATGCGGATCGACACCATGTTCTTCGACTTCGCCAGTGCGGTGCGCAGCGAGATCGGGCCGTCGTACTTGCCGTCGTAGTTCTTCGGCTGCCAGCTCTGGCTGCCGGTTTCGCCAGCCGAGACCACCAGTGGCGTGTCCTCTTCCACGGTGGCAGGCCCGTAACCCTTCTCCAGCGCCGCCGAGTAGATGAAGGGCTTGAACGCCGAGCCCGGCTGACGCCAGCCCTGGGTGACGTGGTTGAACTTGCTGCGATTGAAGTCGAAACCGCCGACCAGTGCGCGCACAGCGCCGTCGTCGCTGTCGATGGCGACCAGCGCCGCCTCGACCTCGGGCATCTGCGCCAGCGTCCAGCCGAGCTTGGCGTCCTGCATCACGCGCACGACCGCGCCGCGCCGCAGTTTGCGCGCCGGCGGCGCCTTGTCGTCCAGCATCGCCTTGGCGAACTTGATCGCGTCCGCGCCCAGGTTGAGCACTTCGCCGCCGCGCTTGTAGACCTTCACCGCGGTCGGACTGGCAGCGAGCACGACCGCAGCGTGCAGACCGACCGCGTCCGGCACGTCCTGCAGCAGATCGTCGAGCAGTTCGTCGTCGTCGGCGCCGACGTCCTTCATGTCGACGAAGGATTCCGCGCCGCGATAGCCGTGCCGGCGGTCGTAGTCGAACACGCCCTTGCGGACGGCCTCGATGGCGGCGTCCTGGTCGGCGCGCCGTATCGTCGTGACCACGCGCAGGCCGAGTGAGTAGGCGTTCTCGCCGAAGCGCTCGACCGCCATCTGGCGCGCCATTTCGGCGACGAAATCCGCCGGTTTCGGCCCGCTGGCGGTGCTGCTGTCGCGACGCACGACGAGCTCTTCCTCGACCGCGCGAGCGCGCGTCGCTTCGTCGATGTAGCCCAGTTCCTGCATGCGCCGCAGCACGTAGGACTGGCGCAGTGCTGCGCGCTTCGGGTTCACCACCGGGTTGTACTTGGAAGGCGCTTTCGGCAGGCCGGCGAGCATCGCTGCTTCGGCGACGCTAATGTCCTTCAGGTTTTTGCCGAAATAGGCTCTGGAAGCGGCAGCAAAACCGTAGGCGCGCTGACCGAGATAGATCTGGTTGATGTAGAGCTGGAGTATCTGGTCTTTTGTCAGGCTGTTCTCGATTTTGAACGCCATCAGGGCTTCATAGACTTTCCGGCGCAGCGTGCGTTCGCTTGACAGGAAGAAGTTGCGCGCCACCTGCATGGTGATGGTGCTGGCGCCCTGGCTGCGTCCGCCGCTGGTCAGATTGGCCAGCGCGGCGCGGGCGATGCCCATGTAGTCGATGCCCGAGTGCTGGTAGAAGCGTTCGTCCTCGGCGGCAATGATGGCGTGCTTGAGCGCGTCCGGCACCTGCTCGATCGGTACGACCGAGCGGCGTTCTTCGCCGAATTCGCCGATCAGCTGGCCGTCGGCGTTGTAGACGCGGAGCGGAATCTTCGGCCGGTAGTCGGTCAGGATGTCCAGCGACGGCAGCTGCGGGTAGGCGAGCAGTACGACGATCAGCGCGAGGGCCGCGCCGATCAGTGCGAGGCCGGTGAGGGCGGTCAACGGGTAGAGCAGCCAGCGGAATTTGGAGAGCAAGAGGATGGGTTTCCGGAGGGGGTTTGAGGGCGAAAGTATAGCCGCCCGACCGTGTGAAGCTTCTCGTTACGCCTACCCAAAATTTGTTTACTTGTCGATACCTTGCTGCTAGCATCTTAATGTAATTTGTGCGTATTGGGCCTAATTCACTGTCTTAAAAGGAAAAAGCTTGGCTTTCGACCTGTCGGTATTTAACCCGGGAGCGCGTCCCCTGATGGGGCTGGACGTGTCGTCCTCGGCGGTCAAGCTGGTCGAGCTGTCCCGGACAGCGAAGGGCGAGCACCGCATCGAGCGCTACGCCATCGAGAACCTCCCGCGCGATTCGGTGGTGGATGGCAACATCGCCAAGCTCGAAGACGTTGCCGACGCCGTGCGTCGGGCGTGGAAGCGCATGGGCACGTCGACGCGCAATGTCGCGCTGGCCTTGCCGGCGGCGGCCGTCATCACGAAAAAGATCATCGTTCCGGCCAATCAGCGCGAGCAGGAGCTCGAGGTGCTGGTGGAGTCGGAAGCCAATCAGTACATCCCTTTCCAACTCGACGAGGTGAATCTCGATTTCCAGGTGGTCGGCCCGGCGCCCGGCAACCCGGACGAGGTCGAGGTGCTGATCGCCGCCTCGCGCAAGGAAAAGGTCGAGGACCGCGTCGCGGTGGCTGAAGCGGCCGGCCTGCGCGCAGTCGTGGTCGACGTCGAGTCCTACGCGGCACAGGCGGCATTCGAACTGGTCGAGAAGCAGCTGCCGGACGGCGGCAAGGACACCAACATCGTGCTGGTCGACGTCGGCGCCAACGTGATGAACGTGATCATCCTGCGCAACGACCAGCCGGTCTATTCGCGCGAGCAGGCGTTCGGCGGCTACCAGCTGACGCAAGACATCATGCGCAATTACGGCATGAGCCCGGAAGAGGCCGAAGCCGCCAAGCGCACCAACACGCTGCCTGAAAACTACGAGAACGACCTGCTGCGCCCCTTCATGGACAACCTCGCGCTTGAGGTGTCGCGTGCGCTGCAGTTCTTCTTCACCTCGACGCAGTACAACAGCGTCGACCACATCGTGCTCGCCGGCGGGTGCTCGGTCATCCCCGGCCTGGACGAAGTGGTTGCCAACCGCACCCAGGTCGAAACCCGTATCGCGAACCCCTTTGTCGACATGCAGCTGTCGCAGACGGTCACCGCCAAGCGTCTCAGCCAGGACGCGCCGTCCCTGCTGGTGGCCTGCGGCCTTGCGCTCAGGAGGTTCGACGCATGATTCGCATCAACCTTCTTCCCCATCGCGAGGAGAAGCGCAAGGCGCGGCGCCAGCAGTTCTATGCGCTGACCGGCCTGACGCTGGTGCTCGGCGGTCTCATCGTGGCGCTCGGCAACGGCATCATCAGCGGTTACGTGTCGGCGCAGGACGAGAAGAACGCCTTCCTGAAGACCGAAATCGCTGCGCTCGACAAGTCGATCGACGAGATCAAGCGGCTGCGCGAGCAGACCGACGCGCTGTTGCAGCGCAAGCGGGTGATCGAGTCGCTGCAGGGCAACCGGTCGGAAGCGGTCGGCCTGTTCAACGAACTCGCGAAGAACGTGCCGGAAGGCGTCTATATCAAGAAGGTTTCGCAGCAGGCGAACAAGATCAATCTGGTCGGGTACGCGCAATCGAACGCGCGGGTGTCGAGCCTGATGCGGAATCTGGAATCGTCGCCACTGCTCGAGCGCCCGACCCTCATCGAAATCAAGGGCGCGACCGTCGACAAGCGCCGCATGAACGAATTCAGCCTCGATCTGTTCATCACGCGCGCAGTGGACGAGGCCGACAGCAAGACGACGAAGGGGCGCAAGACATGAAGCAGATCCAGATGCCCCAGATCGATTTCACGCGCATCGCGGACGATTTCAAGAATCTCGACCCGAAGGACGTCGGCAACTGGGCCACCGCGCCGAAGGCTGCGGTCCTGCTGGGTGTGCTGGTCGCAACGCTGGCCGCGGGCTGGTGGTTCCTGTGGGATCCGCTGCGCGTCGAGCTCGAACAGAAGCGACTCGAGGAACAGACGCTGAAGGACGAGTGGCTTAACAAGAAGCGTCAGGCGGTGAATCTCGAGCAGTACCAGCAGCAGCTGGCCGACATCGACAAGTCCTTCGGCGCGCTGCTCAAGCAGCTGCCGAACAAGGCCGAGATGGAATCGCTGCTGGTCGATATCAGTCAGGCCGGTCTGAGCCGCGGCCTGCAGTTCGAAACCTGGAAGCCGGGTGGCGAAGCGGTCAAGGATTTCTACGCCGAAATGCCGATCACCATCCGCGTCACCGGCGGCTATCACGACCTCGGCAACTTTGCCGGCGACGTCGCCAAGCTCTCGCGCATCGTGACACTCGGATCCATCGTCATCGATTCCACCAAGGACGGTCTGAAGATGGACGCCGTGGCGACGACCTACCGCTATCTCGACGACGAAGAGATCGCCCGCATCAAGAAGGCGAAGGCCGACAAGGCCAAGGGAGGCAACAAATGAAGCGCCTCCTGACGATGCTGGCGGCCGCGCTGGCGCTGGCGGGCTGCGACGGCGAGAACCACGAGGATCTGCGGGCCTGGATGGAAGAGAACACGCAGGGCCTGAAGGGGCAAGTGAAGCCGCTGCCGGAAATCAAGCCGTCGATCATCGTTGCCTACGAAGCGGGCAATCTGCTCGATCCGTTCAGCGTGCAGAAGATCGAACCGGAGCGGAAGAAGGGCGGCGGTGGTGGCGGGGGCATCACGCCTGACCTCGACCGGCGCAAGGAGCCGCTGGAGCAGTACCCGCTCGATACGCTGGCCATGGTCGGTCTGCTCGAACAGGGGCGGGTCACCTACGCGCTGATCAAGGCGGACACGACCTTGCATCGCGTGCGCAGCGGCAATTACATGGGTCAGAACTTCGGTGTCATCACGTCGATATCCGGCGATGGCATCACCTTGAAGGAAATCGTTCAGGACGCGGACGGCGAATGGGTCGAACGTACCAGTACGCTCCAGTTGCAGGAGCAGGAGGCAAAGAAATGAATTTCGTCCGCAAACTCGCCGGCCTGCTGTGCGCGCTCGCCGTCGCTTCGATACCGGCACTTGCCGTTGCCCAGGCTCAGCCGAACAGCATCGAGTCCATCCTGGTGTCGCAGCAGGGCGGGGAGGTACTGGTCAAGGTGACGACCAAGTCGGAACTGGCCACGGTGCCCGCCAACTTCAGCGTCGCGTCGCCCGCGCGCATCGCCTTCGACTTCCCGGCGACCGGCAATGCGCTCGGCCGCTCGTCCCAGACCTTGAACGAAGCGCACCTGCGCAGCTTCAACATCGTCGAGGTCGGTGACCGCACGCGGCTGGTGCTCAACCTCAACAAGCTGTCCACCTTCAATACCCGGCTGTCCGGGCGCGACCTGTACATCAGCCTGGCGATGCCGACGAATGCCGAGGCGGTCGCCCAGTCCGACAAGACGTCCCGATTCGCCGAGCCGACTGCGAACGAAGGTACGCAGACCCTGCGCAATGTCGGTTTCCGCCGCGGTAAGGACGGTGAAGGTCGCGTCGTGGTCGAACTGTCGGATCCGAACACCGGCATCGACATCCGCCAGCAGGGAACGAAGCTGGTGGTCGAATTCCTGCGCGCCTCGGTGGCTGAAGAATTCCTGAAGCGTTACGACGTGACCGACTTCGGCACCCCGATCACGCAGATGGAAGTCGTGCGCTCGGGTGCCAACACCCGCCTCACGGTCACCCCGACCGGTCTGTGGGAGCACAACGCCTACCAGAGCGAGAATCAGTTCATTCTTGAAGTGAAGCGTCTGGTCGAGGATCCGAACAAGCTGGTTCAGGGCAGCAAGCCGGGCTACCAGGGCGAGAAACTGTCGCTGAACTTCCAGAACATCGACGTGCGTTCGGTGCTGCAGGTGATCGCCGACTTCACCGACAACAACATCATCACCTCAGACACCGTCGGTGGTTCGCTGACGCTGCGACTCAAGGACGTCCCCTGGGACCAGGCCCTCGACATCATTCTCGACGCCAAGGGACTGGACAAGCGCAAGACCGGCAACGTCATCTGGATCGCACCGCGCGACGAGCTGACGGCGAAGGAAAAGCTGGCGCTCGAAAGCCAGCAGCAGGTGAGCGAGCTTGAGCCGCTGCGCACTGAAACCTTCCAGCTGAACTATCACAAGGCTGAAGTCCTGTACAAATCCATCCTCGACGACAAGGACAAGCGCTTCCTGTCCAAGCGTGGGTCGATCGTGATGGACACGCGCACCAACAAGCTCATCGTGACCGACATTCCGTCGCGACTCGAAGACATCCGCCGCATCCTGATCGAGCTCGACGTGGCGACCCGTCAGGTCCTGATCGAAGCGCGTATCGTCGAAGCGAACGAGGACTTCGCGAAGAACCTCGGCGCGCGTCTCGGTATCAACCAGACGGCCGCAGGTTCGGTGCAGCTGGGTCGCGCGGGTCTCAATATCGGTGGTTCCGCGGCGGCCACCGGTTTCCAGACCGGTCAGGTGCAGACCCAGCCGAACTTCCTGACCGATTCGTTGAGCACGAATCTGCGTGCAAACAACATCACTCCGCGCACGCCGGGCCAACTGTCCTTCGTGCTGTTCAATTCGGCGGCGACCCGTTTCCTGAACCTCGAACTGTCGGCACTCGAACAGGACGGCAAGGGCAAGGTGATTTCCAGCCCGCGCGTCATGACCTCCGACCAGAACGAGGCGCTGATCGAGCAGGGTGTTGAAATTCCGTACCAGCAGGCGACCAGTTCGGGCGCGACCAGCGTGTCCTTCCGCAAGGCCAACCTCAAGCTGCAGGTGAAGCCGCAGATCACCCCGGACGGTCGGGTGCAGATGGCGCTCGACATCAACAAGGACACGCCGAACACCCAACTCTCGACCGGCTCTGGCGTGGCCATCGACACCAAGCACGTCAAGACCGACGTGCTGGTTGAGAACGGCGGCACGGTGGTCATCGGCGGTATTTACACGCAGGACGAGCGTCGCACGCAGACGCGCGTGCCTTTCCTCGGCGATCTGCCTTACGTCGGCTTCCTGTTCCGCAGCACGGAAACCCGCGACAACCGCGCCGAACTGCTCATCTTCGTGACGCCGCGCATCGTCAGCGACAATCTGACGCTGCGCTGAGCGGGCTCATCGACTTGGCACCAGGCGGCCCCGGCGACGGGGCCGCTTTCTTTTTGCGCTGCTAGAATCCGGCCGGTGGAACATAGCGACAACATTATTCTGGTCGGCATGATGGGCGCCGGCAAAACGACCGTCGGGCGTCAGCTCGCGCGCAGGCTGCGCAAACGCTTCGTCGACTGCGATCACGAGATCGAGGCGCGCACCGGCGTCAGCATTCCGACCATCTTCGAGATCGAGGGCGAAGCCGGCTTTCGCCGGCGCGAGGCAGCGACCATCGAGGCGCTGGCGCACGAAACCGGGCTGGTGCTGGCCACTGGCGGCGGTGCGGTGCTCGATCCGGTGAATCGGCAGAATCTGAAGGCCGGTGGCTGGGTGGTCTATCTCGACGTACCGCCCGACGTGCTGTGGTCGCGCACCCGCGGCGACCGCAACCGGCCGCTGCTGCAGGTCGACGATCCGCGCGCCCGGGTGCGCGAACTTCATGGCCTGCGCGACCCTCTGTACCGTGAGGTCGCCGATTTCATCGCCGAAAGCGGCCAGGGCAGCCCGCTGTCCATCGTGCGGAAACTTGAACGGGAATACCTGAACCGATGCGCAGCCTGAACGTGGCGCTCGACGAGCGCGCCTACGACATCCATATCGGTCGTGGTTTGATAGACCGCGGCGATCTGTTCGCGTCGGTACTGAAGCGCAAGCGCGCTGTGGTCATCAGCAACGAAATCGTCGCGCCGCTGTACGCCGCGCGCGTGCTCGACGCTCTGGATTCGGTCGGCGTTGCCCGCCAGCTGGTCGTGCTGCCTGACGGCGAGGCACACAAGGACTGGCCGACGCTGAACCTCATTTTCGACGCGCTGCTCGGCGCCCGCGTCGAGCGCTCGACCACGCTGATCGCGCTCGGCGGCGGCGTCATCGGCGACATGGTCGGCTTCGCCGCGGCAACCTACCAGCGAGGCGTGCCCTTCATCCAGGTGCCGACCACGCTGCTGTCCCAGGTCGATTCGTCGGTCGGCGGCAAGACCGCGATCAACCATCCGCTCGGCAAGAACATGATCGGCGCCTTCTATCAGCCCAAGCTGGTGCTGGCCGACATCGACACGCTGGACACCTTACCCGACCGCGAACTCAAGGCCGGTCTGGCCGAAGTGATCAAGTACGGTCTGATCCGCGATCGCGAGTTCTTCGACTGGCTCGAAATCAACATGCCGCGCCTGCTGGCGCGCGACACCGAGGCGCTGGCCTTCGCCATCGAGCGCTCCTGCCGCAACAAGGCGGAGGTGGTGATCGAGGACGAAACCGAAGCCGGCGTGCGCGCCCACCTCAACCTCGGCCACACCTTCGGCCACGCCATCGAAACCGGTCTCGGCTACGGCGAGTGGCTGCACGGTGAGGCAGTTGCGGCCGGCACGCTGATGGCGGCCGAACTGTCGCGTCGGCTCGGCTGGCTGAACGACGACGACGTCGCGCGCATCCACCGCATCCACGAATCCGCCGGTCTGGCGCTGCGCGGACCGAAGCTGGGCGTAGAGCGCTACCTCGAACTGATGTCGCACGACAAGAAGGTCGAGGCCGGCAAGTTGCGCCTGGTGCTGCTCAAGCGCATCGGCGAGGCCGTCGTGTATGGCGATGCTGCGGTGGCCGACATTGCTGCGTCCATCGAGCACTGCTGCGCAAATGCCTGAGCTCGCACCCTACGCAGCCTGCGACGACAATTCGCGCGGACGCCGTTTCCCGGAAGATTCGCCCCACGGGCGCAGCCAGTTCCAGCGCGACCGCGATCGCATCGTGCACAGCACGGCCTTCCGCCGGCTCGAGTACAAGACCCAGGTTTTCGTCAATCACGAAGGCGATCTGTTCCGCACCCGGCTCACGCACAGCATCGAGGTCGCGCAGATCGCGCGCTCGATCGCCCGCGCCCTGCGGGTGAATGAAGATCTGGCCGAGGCGGTGTCGATTGCCCACGACCTCGGCCACACGCCTTTCGGCCACGCCGGTCAGGACGCGCTGAACGAATGCATGCGCGACTACGGCGGTTTCGAGCACAACCTGCAGAGTCTGCGCACGGTCGATCTGCTGGAGGAGCGCTACGGCGCCTTCGATGGCCTGAACCTCACCTTTGAAACGCGCGAAGGCATCCTCAAGCACTGTTCGCCGGCGCGTGCGCGCGAACTGGGCGAACTGGGCCAGCGCTTCCTCGACCGCACGCAGCCCACCATCGAGGCGCAGATCTGCAATCTGGCCGACGAAATCGCCTACAACAATCACGACGTCGACGACGGCCTGCGCTCCGGCCTGATCACGCTGGAACAGCTGGAGGAGGTGCCGATCTTCGCCCGCTTCCGGCGCGAGGTGGTCGATCTGTACCCGCAGATCGCGGGCCGGCGCCTGATCCACGAAGCGATCCGCCGCATGATCAATGCGCAAGTGATTGATCTGGTGGGGGAAACGACGGGGCGCATCGAGGCCGTCGCGCCGCGTTCCATCGACGACGTACGCGCCGGCCCGGTGCTGGTTGCCTACAGCGAAACGATGCGGGCCGAGCAGCTCAAGCTCAAGCAGTTCCTGCGCGACAATCTGTACCGTCACTATCAGGTGCTGCGCATGACGGCCAAGGCGCGCCGCATCATTGCCGAGCTGTTCGGCGCCTTCATGGACGATCCGCGCCTGCTGCCGCCGCAATACCAACTCATGGCCCGCGACGACAAGCCGCGTGCCATCGCCGACTACATTGCCGGCATGACCGACCGTTACGCGATGCGCGAGCATCGCCGCCTGTTCGCGGTCGGCGAGATCTGACCCCGTCGGTCGGCGCTGTTTGATGCGCCGCCGCACGGGTGTTGTACGTAGCGGATCAAGGTTTTATACTCCGTCGTCCACCCCCAAAGTGCCTGTGCCGGTCTCACCGACGAGTCGGCGAGGCCACCCGAGCCGGTGCCCGCCAAATCCCCTTCAGAGGATGACCGCGGAAACCGGCTTTTTCGTGGATGCGGCGGTGCGAATTCCCGCAGTGGCGAGCGATCAGAGCGATGCCGCGCGCGGTTGGCAAACGAGTTTCGAGGACGAAAGCAATGGGTCTTCCCCATACTCAGGGTCTGTACGACCCCGAAAACGAGCGTGATGCATGTGGTGTGGGTTTCGTTGCGAACATCAAGAATCGCAAATCGCACGACATCATCGAACAGGGTCTGCTGATCCTGAAGAACCTCGATCACCGTGGCGCAACCGGTTACGACCCGCTGCTCGGCGATGGCGCCGGCATTCTGATCCAGATGCCCGATGCGCTGATGCGCGCCGAGGCCGCGAAGATCGGCATCACGCTGCCGCCCGCAGGCGACTACGCCTGTGGCACCGTTTTCCTGCCGCAATCGGCCAATGGCTGTGCCGCCTGTGAGTCGGTCGTGGCGCGCATCATCCACGAAGAAGGCCTGACCTTCCTCGGCTGGCGCGACGTTCCGCGCGACAGCAGCATCCTGGCCGAAGCAGCGCGTGCCATCGAGCCGCAGATGCGCCAGGTGTTCATCGCCCGCCCCGATGCCGTGGCCGACCAGACCGCTTTCGAACGCAAGCTGTTCGTCGTGCGCAAGCGTGTCGAGCACGCAGTGCGCGCGCTCAAGCTGGCCGACGTGAAGCAGTTCTACATTCCGTCGCTGTCTTCGCGCACCCTTGTATATAAGGGCATGCTGCTGGCGCATCAGGTCGGCGAGTACTTCCTCGACCTGCAGGACGCGCGCGCGCAGTCCGCGCTGGCGCTGGTACACCAGCGCTTCTCGACCAACACCTTCCCGACCTGGGATCTGGCTCACCCCTTCCGCATGATTGCCCACAACGGTGAAATCAACACCGTGCGCGGCAACATCAACTGGATGAAAGCGCGTCAGAAGTCGATGAAGTCGGCCGCGCTCGGCGACGATCTCGACAAGCTGTGGCCGCTCATCGTCGAAGGCGGCTCCGATTCGGCCTCGTTCGACAACGCGCTCGAACTGCTGGTAATGGGCGGCTACTCGCTCGCCCACGCCATGATGATGCTGATCCCCGAAGCCTGGGCCGGCAATCCGCTGATGGACGAAGAGCGTCGCGCCTTCTACGAGTTCCACGCCGCCATCATGGAGCCGTGGGACGGCCCGGCCGCTGTGGCCTTCACCGACGGCCGCCAGATCGGCGCCACGCTGGACCGCAACGGCCTGCGCCCGGCGCGCTTCCTGGTCACCGACGACGACATGGTCGTGATGGCCTCGGAAATGGGCGTGCTGCCGATTCCGGACGAGCGCATCGTGCAGAAGTGGCGTCTGCAGCCGGGCAAGATGTTCATGATCGACCTGGAAAAGGGCGCGATCATCGAGGACGCCGCGCTCAAGCACGAGCTGTCCACCGAATACCCGTACGACAAGTGGATCACCGATTCGCGTTTCTTCCTGACCGAACTGGAAGAGATCAAGTACGCAACCGAGCGCAGCGAAACCCTGCTCGATACGCAGCAGGCCTTCGGCTACACGCAGGAAGACATCAAGTTCATCCTGGCGCCGATGGCGGCCGGCGGCGAAGAAGCCATCGGCTCGATGGGTAACGACTCCGCGCTGCCGGTGCTGTCGGACAAGAACAAGCCGCTGTATTCCTACTTCAAGCAGCTGTTCGCCCAGGTCACGAACCCGCCGATCGACCCGATCCGCGAAGAGATCGTGATGTCGCTCGCCTCCTTCATCGGTCCGCGCCCGAACCTGATGGGTGTGGCCGACAACGAAGACGGCCTGACGCCGCGCCTGGAAGTCACCCAGCCGGTGCTCACCAACGAAGACGTGCTGCGCCTGCGCGACATCGAACGCCTGACCGGCGGCAAGTACCGTTCGCTGGTGCTCGACATCACCTACCCGGCGGCTGACGGCGCCGCGGCCTGCGAAGGGGCGATCAAGCGCCTGCAGGAAGCGGCCGAAAAGTCGGTGGCCGACGGCTTCAACATCGTCATCCTGTCCGACCGCGCCGCTTCGCGCGATCGCGTCGCCATCCCGGCGCTGCTGGCCACGTCGGCCGTGCACCACCACCTGGTGCGCAAGGGCCTGCGCACGCTGACCGGCCTCGTGATCGATACCGGTTCGGCGCGTGAAACCCACCATTTCGCGCTGCTCGCCGGTTACGGCGCCGAAGCGATCTGTCCGTGGCTGGCGTTCGACACCATCGCCGAAATCTCGAATGAGCTGCCGTCCGGTCTGTCGACCAAGGACGCGTCCAAGCGCTTCATCAAGGCGGTGGGCAAGGGTCTGAACAAGGTCATGTCCAAGATGGGCATTTCGACCTACCAGTCCTACAGCGGCGCGCAGATCTTCGAAGCGATCGGCCTCAACTCGGCCTTCGTCGCCCGCTACTTCACCGGCACCGCCACCCAGGTCGAAGGCATCGGCCTGCAGGAAGTGGCCGAAGAGGCGCTGCGCACGCACGCCCAGGCCTTCGGCAATGACCCGGTGCTGGCCAATGCGCTCGATGCCGGCGGCGAATACGCCTTCCGCATCCGCGGCGAAGAGCACATGTGGACGCCGGACGCGATCGCCAAGCTGCAGCACTCGACGCGTACCAACAAGTACGACACGTACAAGGAATACGCCCGAATCATCAACGACCAGACCAAGCGTCACATGACGCTGCGCGGTCTGTTCGACATCAAGCCGGCGGGCGCACCGGTGCCGCTGTCGGAAGTCGAGCCGGCGACCGAAATCGTCAAGCGCTTCGCCACTGGCGCGATGTCGCTCGGCTCGATCTCGACCGAAGCGCACACCACGCTGGCCATCGCGATGAACCGCATTGGCGGCAAGTCGAACACCGGCGAGGGCGGTGAAGACCCGATCCGCTTCAACCCGGTGACCGAAGACACCACGCTCGACAAGCTGATCGGCTCGTCGCGCGTCGAAGTCGCGCTGCCGCTGAAGAAGGGCGATTCGCTGCGCTCCAAGATCAAGCAGGTCGCGTCCGGCCGTTTCGGCGTCACCGCCGAATACCTGGCCAATTCCGACCAGATCCAGATCAAGATGGCCCAGGGCGCCAAGCCGGGCGAGGGCGGTCAGCTGCCCGGCCACAAGGTGTCGGAATACATCGGCTTCCTGCGCCACTCGGTGCCGGGCGTCGGTCTCATTTCGCCGCCGCCGCACCACGATATCTATTCGATCGAGGATCTGGCGCAGCTGATCCACGACCTGAAGAACTCCAACCCGACCGCGTCGATCTCGGTCAAGCTGGTGTCGGAAATCGGTGTCGGTACCGTGGCCGCCGGCGTGTCCAAGGCCAAGGCCGACCACCTGGTGATCGCCGGCCATGACGGCGGCACCGGTGCCAGCCCGATTTCGTCGATCAAGCACTGCGGTACGCCGTGGGAACTCGGCCTGGCCGAAACCCAGCAGACCCTGGTGCTGAACCGCCTGCGTGGCCGCATCCGCGTGCAGGCCGACGGCCAGATGAAGACCGGCCGCGACGTGCTGATCGGTGCGCTGCTCGGCGCCGACGAATTCGGCTTCGCCACCGCACCGCTGGTGGTCGAGGGCTGCATCATGATGCGCAAGTGCCACCTGAATACCTGCCCGGTCGGCGTCGCCACCCAGGATCCGGTGCTGCGCAAGAAGTTCACCGGCCAGCCAGAACACGTGGTCAATTACTTCTTCTTCGTCGCCGAAGAAGTGCGCGAACTGATGGCCTCGATGGGCGTGCGCAAGTTCGACGATCTGGTCGGCCGCGCCGACCTGCTCGACACCCGTGCCGGCATCGAACACTGGAAGGCGCGCGGCCTCGACTTCTCGCGCATCTTCTACATGCCGCCGGTTCCGGCCGAAGTGTCGCGCCTGCACAGCGAAACGCAGGACCACGGCATCGACCGCGCGCTCGACCACAGCCTGATCGCCAAGGCGAAGGACGCCATCGAAACCGGCAAGCCGGTGGTGGTCGAATCGCCGATCACCAATGTGAACCGCACGGCGGGCACCATGCTGTCGCACGAAGTTGCCAAGCGTTACGGCCACAAGGGCCTGCCCGACAACACCATCATGGTGAAGCTCAGCGGCACCGCCGGTCAGAGCTTCGGCGCCTTCATCGCGCGCGGCATCACGCTGGAACTGACCGGCCAGGGCAACGACTACGTCGCCAAGGGCCTGTCCGGCGGCCGCATCGTGATCAAGCCGTCGGACGCATTCCGCGGCGCATCGGAGAAGAACATCATCGTCGGCAACACCGTGCTCTACGGTGCGACCGAAGGCGAGTGCTACTTCCGCGGCGTGGCCGGCGAGCGTTTCGCCGTGCGCAACTCGGGCGCCATCGCGGTGGTCGAGGGTACCGGTGACCACGGCTGCGAATACATGACCGGCGGCACCGTGGTCGTGCTCGGCCAGACCGGTCGCAACTTCGCTGCCGGCATGTCGGGCGGCGTCGCCTACGTCTATGACGAGGACGGCAGCTTCGCCAAGCGCTGCAATATGTCGATGGTCGAGCTGGATGTGATCAGCGGTGACCTGGCTGACGAGTCGGACGACGACATCATCGGCGAGGCTGCGATCAACCACCTGACGATGAGCGACGAAGCCATTCTGCGTCGCCTGATCGCGCGTCACGCTGCCTTCTCGGGCTCGAAGCGTGCCGCCGACATCCTTGCCGACTGGGCGAATGCCCGTGGCAAGTTCGTCAAGGTGATGCCGGTCGAGTACCGCCGCGCGCTGCGTGAAATGGCTGCCAAGGCGGATGCGCCTGCTGCAGCGATGGCCAAGTAACAGGAAAAGAATCGAACATGGGAAAGTCCACCGGTTTTCTTGAGTACCAGCGTCTGTCCGAAGCTTCGCTGCCGGTCGCCGAGCGCGTGCGCAACTACAAGGAGTTCGTGCTCCACCTGAGCGACGAGGAAGCGAAGATCCAGGGCGCGCGCTGCATGGACTGCGGCATCCCGTTCTGCAACAGCGGCTGCCCGGTCAACAACATCATCCCCGACTTCAACGATCTGGTTTACCGCCAGGACTGGAAGCAGGCGATCGAGGTGCTGCACTCGACCAACAACTTCCCGGAATTCACCGGCCGCATCTGTCCGGCGCCGTGCGAAGCCGCCTGTACGCTGAACATCAACAGCGACGCGGTGGGCATCAAGTCGATCGAGCACGCCATCATCGACAAGGCCTGGGAGAACGGCTGGGTCGTGCCGCAGCCGCCGGCGACGAAGACCGGCAAGAAGGTCGCGGTTGTCGGCTCCGGCCCGGCCGGCATGGCCGCCGCGCAGCAACTGGCGCGCGCCGGTCACGACGTGACCGTGTTCGAAAAGAACAGCCGCGTGGGCGGTCTGCTGCGCTACGGCATCCCCGACTTCAAGATGGAAAAGTCGCACATCGACCGCCGCATCGCGCAGATGGAAGCAGAAGGCGTCACCTTCCGCACCGGCGTGCAGGTCGGCCCGCTGCCCGAAGGTTCGCCGGTGCACAGCGACGCCGCGACCGTGGTCAGCCCGGATCAGCTGAAGGCCGAGTTCGACGCCGTCATCCTCGCCGGTGGCGCTGAACAGCCGCGCGACCTGCCGGTGCCCGGCCGCGAACTGGCCGGCGTGCATTTCGCGATGGACTTCCTGCCGCTGCAGAACCGCGTCGTTGCCGGCGACACCGTGCCCGACCAGATCATGGCCACCGGCAAGCACGTGGTCGTGATCGGCGGCGGCGACACCGGTTCCGACTGCGTCGGCACCTCTAACCGTCACGGCGCCGCCAGCGTCATCCAGTTCGAACTGATGCCGCAGCCGCCGGAGTCGGAGAACAAGCCGCTGGTATGGCCCTACTGGCCGATCAAGCTGCGCACCTCGTCCAGCCACGAAGAAGGCTGCGAGCGTGACTGGGCGATCGCCACCAAGGAATTCATCGGTGAGAACGGCAAGGTCACTCAGGTGAAAACCGTGCGCGTCGAGTGGAAGGACGGTCGCATGCAGGAGGTGGCCGGCACCGAGCAACTGCTGAAGGCCGACCTCGTACTGCTCGCGATGGGCTTTGTCAGCCCGGCCGGCAGCATCATCGAAAGCTTCGGCGTCGAGAAGGACGGCCGCGGCAACGCCCGCGCCACTACCGACGGTCAAGGCTGCTACACCACCAACGTGCCCAAGGTATTCGCCGCCGGCGACATGCGCCGCGGGCAATCGCTGGTGGTGTGGGCGATTCGCGAAGGCCGTCAGTGCGCTCGTGAAGTTGACCAGTTCCTGATGGGCACTACCACGCTGCCGCGGTAAGCCTCCCACAGCCCTCGCGAACGCACTTCGGGGGAGTGGGGAACACCGGCCGACCGGCCGGTGTTGTCGCGAGGGCCGTCAATGCGCCCGTGAAGTTGACCAGTTCCTCATGGGTTCGACCACTCTGCCGCGTTGATCTCTCCGCCCCTCTCTGACCGTCCACAGGCGGGGAGGGGGAACGCCGGCCAACTGGCCGGCGTTGGCGCGGGGGCCGCAATCGCGAGCAAGCTCGCTCCCACAAATGCGCAGTTCGGGCCGCGGGTCAGACGCGACCCTTGTGGGAGCGGCCTTGGCCTCGACGCCGCCGTTGCTGTCCGCCGGCTTCGATCTAAGCCGCAGTCGGGGTCAGAAGTCCCCTCCCACAGAATCCTCGCCCGGGATCGGCTCGCGTCTCAGGTGCCTCCCCTGTGGGAGCGGTCTTCTGACCGCGACACGGCCGCTGCCGTCCGCCGGCTTCGATCCAAGCCGCTGTCGGGGTCAGAAGACCCCTCCCACAGAATCCTCGCCCAGGCTCCGGTCGTGGATCCGGCGCACCACCCCTGTAGGAGCGGTCTTCTGACCGCGACGCGGCCGCAGCGGTCCGCCGGCTTCGATCCAAGCCGCTGTCGGGGTCAGAAGACCCCTCCCACAGAATCCTCGCCCAGGCTCCGGTCGTGGATCCGGCGCCCCACCCCTGTAGGAGCGGACTTCTGACCGCGACGCGGCCGCAGCGGTCCGCCGGCTTCGATCCAAGCCGCTGTCGGCGTCAGAAGACCCCTCCCACAGAATCCTCGCCCAGGCTCCGGTCGTAGATCCGGCGCACCACCCCTGTAGGAGCCGTCTTCTGACCGCGACGCAACCTTTGCGGTCCTCCAAGCCGCCGTCGGGGTCAGAAGACCCCTCCCACAAAACCAGCGCTCTGGCTCGGGCCGCGGGTCAGGCGCGTCGCTTGTGGGAGCGGCCTTGGGCGCGACGCGGCCGTTGCGGTCCGCGGGCTTCG
>NZ_JCANOT010000020.1:0-15784 GCF_059552495.1 Methyloversatilis sp. S146-33 | reverse complement strand
ATGCCTTCGCTTCACCACCGAACTTCGACGACAGAATCGTCGTGATCGCCGCCGTCAGCGTCGTCTTGCCATGGTCAACGTGACCAATCGTGCCCACGTTCACGTGCGGCTTGGTGCGCTCAAACTTTCCCTTTGCCATTTCTAACCCCTAAATCCCAAAACTCACTTCTTGTTGATGATGGCGTCAGCGACGTTCTTGGGCGCTTCCGCGTAATGCTTGAATTCCATCGAGTAGGTTGCACGACCTTGGCTCAGCGAGCGCAGCGTGGTCGAGTAACCGAACATCGATGCGAGCGGCACCTCAGCCTTGATCGCCTTGATACCGCCCGGCAGGTCTTCCATACCCTGGACGATGCCGCGACGACCGGACAGGTCACCCATGACGTTGCCCATGTAGTCTTCAGGTGTCTCCACCTCGACGGCCATCATCGGCTCGAGCAGAACCGGGCTGGCCTTGCGCATCGCATCCTTGAAGGCCATCGAAGCAGCCATCTTGAACGCGTTTTCGTTCGAGTCCACGTCGTGGTATGAGCCATCAAACAGCGTGACCTTCACATCCACCACCGGGAAGCCTGCCAGAACGCCGTTCGGCAGAGTCTCCTGCAGACCGCGATCGACCGCGGGGATGAATTCGCGCGGCACGGTACCGCCCTTGATCGCATCCACAAACTGATAGCCCTTGCCCGGCTCGTTCGGCTCAAGCTTGATCCACACGTGGCCGTACTGTCCGCGGCCGCCCGACTGCTTGACGAACTTGCCTTCCTGCTCAACCGATTTGCGCACCGCCTCGCGATAGGCAACCTGCGGCGCACCGACGTTTGCCTCGACACCGAACTCACGCTTCATGCGATCAACGATGATTTCGAGGTGCAGTTCACCCATACCCGAAATGACGGTCTGACCGGACTCTTCGTCGGTACGCACGCGGAAGGACGGATCTTCCTGCGCCAGACGGCCCAGCGCCAGGCCCATCTTTTCCTGATCACCCTTGGTCTTCGGCTCGACGGCAACGTGAATCACCGGCTCAGGGAATTCCATGCGCTCGAGCGTGACTTCGGCATCGGGATCGCACAGCGTTTCACCGGTAGTCACCGACTGAAGGCCGATCGCAGCAGCGATGTCGCCTGCACGAACCTCTTCGATTTCCTGGCGATCGTTGGCATGCATCTGTACCAGACGGCCGATACGCTCCTTCTTGCCCTTGACCGGGTTGTACACCGTATCACCGGACTTCAGAACGCCCGAATAGACGCGAATGAAGGTGAGCTGACCGACGTACTTGTCCGACATCAGTTTGAACGCGAGTGCCGAGAACTTCTCGTCGTCAGCCGCTGCACGCTCGACCTGCTCGTCGTTTTCACCGATGCCCTTGACCGGCGGAATATCAACCGGGGACGGCAGGAAGTCGACGACGGCATCCAGCATGCGCTGCACACCCTTGTTCTTGAATGCGGTACCGCACAGCATCGGCTGGATCTCGCCGGCGATGGTACGGGTGCGCAGACCCAGGATGATGTCAGCCTCGGAGAGCTCACCGCTCTCGAGGTACTTGTTCATCATCTCTTCGCTGGACTCGGCTGCCGCCTCGACCATCTTCTCACGCCACTCTTCACAAGTGGATTGCAGTTCGGCAGGAATGTCCTCGTACGAGAACTTGATACCCTGCGAAGCCTCATCCCACAGAATGGCCTTCATCTTGATGAGATCGACAACGCCCTTGAAGTTCTCTTCCGCACCGATGGGCACAACCACCGGAACCGGATTCGCGCTCAGACGAGTCTTCAGCTGTTCGTACACCTTGAAGAAGTTGGCACCGGTACGGTCCATCTTGTTCACGAAGGCGAGACGCGGCACACCGTACTTGTTGGCCTGACGCCACACGGTTTCCGACTGCGGCTGAACGCCACCCACCGCGCAATAGACCATGCACGCACCGTCGAGCACACGCATCGAGCGCTCAACTTCGATCGTGAAGTCGACGTGACCCGGGGTGTCGATGATGTTGATGCGATGCTCGGGATAGTTGCCGCCCATGCCCTTCCAGAAGGTGGTCACGGCAGCGGAGGTGATCGTGATGCCACGCTCCTGCTCCTGTTCCATCCAGTCCGTCGTGGCGGCGCCATCATGCACCTCACCCAGCTTATGGTTGACGCCGGTGTAGTAAAGAATCCGCTCGGTCGTCGTCGTCTTGCCGGCGTCGATGTGAGCGGAAATGCCGATGTTCCGGTAGCGCTCGATCGGTGTCTTGCGTGCCACGATACAGTCCTTTGAAACAAGAGGCCGCCACAAGTGGCGGCCAGTCAGTTAAGCGAAATTTGGAATCAGAAGCGGAAGTGCGAGAACGCCTTGTTGGCATCCGCCATCCGGTGAACTTCGTCTCGCTTCTTCATTGCAGCGCCACGACCCTCCGCCGCTTCCAGCAGCTCGGCAGCCAGACGCAGCCCCATCGACTTCTCGGAGCGCTTGCGCGCAGCCTCACGCAGCCAGCGCATCGACAGCGCCATGCGACGCGACGGACGCACCTCAACCGGGACCTGGTAGTTGGCACCACCAACACGGCGGCTCTTCACCTCAACCACCGGCTTGACGTTGTTGATCGCCTGGGAAAACACCTCGAGCGGATCCTTGCCACTCTTGGTCTTGATCTGGTCAAAGGCGCCATAGACGATACGCTCGGCAACAGACTTCTTGCCGGCAGACATCAGCACATTGACAAACTTGGAAAGCTCGACACTACCGAATTTCGGATCCGGCAGAATGTCCCGCTTGGGTACTTCGCGACGACGCGGCATTTTTTAACCCCTCAATCTCTTGCGATTACGCTTTCTTCGGACGCTTGGCGCCGTACTTCGAACGGGACTGCTTACGATCCTTCACACCCTGAAGATCGAGCGAGCCGCGGACGATGTGGTAGCGCACACCCGGCAGATCCTTCACACGACCGCCGCGAATCAGCACAACCGAGTGTTCCTGCAGGTTGTGACCTTCACCGCCGATGTAGGAAATGACCTCGAAGCCGTTGGTCAGACGCACCTTGGCAACCTTACGCAGCGCCGAGTTCGGCTTCTTCGGGGTCGTGGTGTACACGCGGGTGCAGACGCCGCGCTTTTGCGGGCAGGCTTCGAGAGCCGGCACCTTGGATTTGCTTACCGGCGACGTGCGCGGCTTGCGTACAAGCTGATTGATGGTTGGCATTTTTTCGAGATTCCAAAAGACCGGAGGCGACGCCTATCCAGTGGCCCGCCTCCGCGACTCGTTCGCCTTGAGCCCGCTACGGTTGGCGGACCCACAAAGAGGCCGGATTATAGGCACATAAAAACAACACGGTCAACCCCGCGGCATTCTCCGAATACCGCGGGGTTGTGCTCTTCACTGCGTAAGACGATTACTGCGCTTCACCCGCATCGGCGTCCGCCGTCACGGGGTCGTCACCGAACAGCACGCGATCGGCTGCCGCGGCGTCGTCGCCGACAGCCTGGGCACGACGGGTGCGGTGGTATGCCAGACCCGTACCGGCCGGGATCAGGCGACCGACAATGACGTTTTCCTTCAGGCCGCGCAGTTCATCGCGCTTGCCCATGATGGCCGCCTCGGTCAGCACGCGCGTCGTTTCCTGGAAGGACGCCGCGGAGATGAACGAGTCGGTCGACAGCGAGGCCTTGGTAATACCCAGCAGCATGTACTGGTACTCGGCCGGACGCTTGCCTTCGGCGACCAGACGATCGTTCTCGTCGAGCACCTCGGAACGTTCGACCTGTTCCTCGCGGATGAACTTCGAATCGCCGGAGTCGACGATAACCACGCGACGCAGCATCTGGCGGACGATCACCTCGATGTGCTTGTCGTTGATCTTCACGCCCTGCAGACGGTACACGTCCTGCACTTCGTCGATGATGTAGCGCGCCAGTTCCTCGACGCCCTTCAGACGAAGGATATCGTGCGGCTCGACTGCGCCGTCGACGATCACCTCGCCCTTGTTCACCACCTGGCCGTCGTGCACCGTGACGTGCTTGTCCTTCGGGATCAGGAACTCGTTCACTGTGCCATCCGGCTCGGTGATCACCAGACGCTGCTTGCCCTTGGTGTCCTTGCCGAACGACACCGTGCCGGTGACTTCGGCCAGCAGGCCTGCGTCCTTCGGCGAGCGGGCTTCGAACAGCTCGGCCACACGCGGCAGACCCCCGGTAATGTCGCGAGTCTTCGCGGATTCCTGCGGGATGCGCGCCAGCACGTCACCAACGCTGACCGCCTGACCGTCCTTCACGGTAATGATGCAACCCACCTGGAAGGTGATCGACACGGCCGTATCGGTACCAGCGATCTTCACCTCGTCGCCCGACTCAGTCAGCAGCTTCACCTGCGGACGCAGGCCCTTGGTGCTGGTGCTGCGACGCTTCGGATCGATAACCACCAGCGTCGTAAGGCCGGTCACGTCATCGACCTGCTTCGCCACGGTCACGCCTTCCTCGACGTGTTCGAAGCGCACGATGCCCGAGTAC
This sequence comes from Methyloversatilis sp. S146-33, assembly GCF_059552495.1. The sequence continues at coordinate 11,285 of NZ_JCANOT010000020.1, read as the reverse complement.
TCGGTAATGATGGGGCGGGTATGCGGATCCCAGGTCGCCAGGCCGGTACCGGCCTTGATGGTCTGACCTTCATCGACCTGCAGCGTCGCGCCGTACGGCACCTTGTGGCGCTCGCGCTCACGGCCGTGGTCATCGGTGATGATGATTTCGGCACTGCGCGCGATGACGATCTTCTCGTTCTTCGCACTGGTGACATAGCGCATGTTCTGCGTGAAGCGGATGACACCCGCGCTCTTTGCCTCCACACCGCTGGCGGCGGCAGCTCGCGAAGCCGCACCACCGACGTGGAAGGTACGCATGGTCAGCTGCGTGCCCGGCTCGCCAATCGACTGCGCCGCGATCACGCCGACCGCCTCACCGGCGTTCACGATCTGACCGCGACCGAGGTCGCGACCGTAGCACTGGGCGCACAGGCCGTAGCGCGTTTCGCAGGTCAGCGGCGTACGCACCTTCACCTCATCGACGCCGAGCGAATCCATCAGGTCGCAGCGATCCTCGTCGATCAGCTCGCCGGCGTAGATCACCGTTTCCTGCGTTTCCGGATTGACGACGTCGGCTGCGGTGACGCGACCCAGCACGCGCTCGCGCAGCGGTTCGATCACTTCACCGCCCTCGACCAGCGCCTTCATGACGAAGCCCTCGGCCGTGCCGCAATCGTCCTCGGTCACCACCAGATCCTGCGTCACGTCGACCAGACGACGGGTCAGATAACCGGAGTTCGCGGTCTTCAGTGCCGTATCGGCCAGACCCTTACGGGCGCCGTGAGTCGAGATGAAGTACTGCAGAACGTTCAGACCTTCACGGAAGTTGGTCGTGATCGGCGTTTCGATGATGGAGCCGTCCGGCTTCGCCATCAGGCCCCGCATACCGGCCAGCTGACGGATCTGGGCGGCGGAACCGCGGGCACCGGAGTCGGCCATCATGTAGATGGAGTTGAACGACTCCTGCTTCACCGTGTTGCCGTTGCGATCGACCGTATCTTCCTGACCGAGCTGGTCCATCATCGCCTTTGCGACCTGGTCACCGGCGCGGCCCCAGATGTCCACCACCTTGTTGTAGCGCTCGCCGTCGGTCACCAGACCCGAGGTGTACTGCTGGGCGATTTCCTTCACCTCCGCTTCGGCGGCGCTGATGATGGTGTGCTTGGCGTCCGGCACCAGCATGTCCTTCACCGCGATCGAAATGCCGGCGCGGGTCGCGAGACCGAAACCGGCCTGCATCAGCTTGTCGGCAAAGATGACGGTTTCGCGCAGGCCGCAGCGACGGAAGCTGTGGTTCACCAGCTTCGAGATTTCCTTCTTCTTCAGCGGCTTGTCGAGCACCGAGAACGGCAGGCCCGGCGGCAGGATTTCTGCCAGCATCGCGCGACCGACCGTGGTGTCGTAGCGCGTGATCTTCTCGCGCTTCTCACCGTCGACAACTTCGACTTCGCGGATGCGCACCGACACCTTCGAGTGCAGTTCGACAAAGCCGTTTTCGTAGGCGCGGCGCATTTCGTTCACGTTCGCGAACATCATGCCCTCGCCCTTGCCGTTGATCTTGGCGCGGGTGGCATAGTACAGACCGAGCACGATGTCCTGCGACGGCACGATGATCGGCTCGCCATTGGCAGGCGACAGCACGTTGTTCGATGCAAGCATCAGCGTGCGCGCTTCCATCTGCGCTTCCAGCGACAGCGGCACGTGGACGGCCATCTGGTCACCGTCGAAGTCGGCGTTGAACGCCACGCAGACCAGCGGGTGCAGCTGGATGGCCTTGCCTTCGATCAGCGTCGGCTCGAACGCCTGAATGCCCAGGCGGTGCAGCGTCGGCGCGCGGTTCAGCATGACCGGATGCTCGCGGATCACCTCTTCCAGGATGTCCCACACTTCCGGCACTTCCTGCTCGACCAGCTTCTTGGCGGCCTTGATGGTGGTCGCCATGCCGTTCAGTTCCAGCTTGTTGAAGATGAAGGGCTTGAACAGCTCAAGCGCCATCTTCTTCGGCAGGCCGCACTGATGCAGCTTGAGCTGCGGACCGACCACGATGACCGAACGGCCGGAGTAGTCGACGCGCTTGCCCAGCAGGTTCTGACGGAAACGGCCGCCCTTGCCCTTGATCATGTCGGCCAGCGACTTCAGCGGGCGCTTGTTGGCACCGGTCATCGCCTTGCCGCGACGTCCGTTGTCGAGCAACGAATCCACCGCTTCCTGCAGCATGCGCTTTTCGTTGCGCACGATGATTTCAGGCGCCTTGAGCTCGAGCAGACGCTTCAGACGATTGTTGCGGTTGATGACGCGGCGGTACAGGTCGTTCAGATCCGAGGTCGCGAAGCGGCCGCCATCCAGCGGCACCAGCGGACGCAGGTCCGGCGGCAGCACCGGCAGCACTTCCAGAATCATCCACTCGGGCTTGATGCCCGAATGCTGGAAGCCTTCCAGGATCTTCAGACGCTTGGAAATCTTCTTCATCTTCGCTTCGGAGCTGGTGGCTTCCAGCTCGCCGCGAAGCTTCTCGACTTCACGGTTCAGGTCGAGCGAACGCAGCATGCCGCGCACGCCTTCCGCACCCATGAACGCGGTGAAGTCGTCACCGTACTCCTCGACCTTGGCCAGGTAATCGTCTTCCGACAGCAGCTGGCCGCGGTTCAGCGGCGTCATGCCCGGATCGACAACGACATAGCCTTCGAAATACAGCACGCGCTCGATGTCGCGCAGCGTCATGTCGAGCACCATGCCCAGACGCGACGGCAGTGACTTCAGGAACCAGATGTGCGCGGTCGGGCTGGCCAGCTCGATGTGGCCCATGCGCTCGCGACGCACCTTGGACAGCGTGACTTCAACGCCGCACTTTTCGCAGATGACGCCGCGGTGCTTCAGACGCTTGTACTTGCCGCACAGGCATTCGTAGTCCTTGACCGGGCCGAAGATCTTGGCGCAGAACAGACCGTCCCGCTCCGGCTTGAAGGTGCGGTAGTTGATCGTTTCCGGCTTCTTGACTTCGCCGTAGGACCAGGAACGGATCTTGTCCGGCGACGCGAGACCGATGGTGATCGCGTCGAACTCTTCTTCCTGCGTGACCTGCTTGAAAAGATCCAGCAATGCTTTCATGGCAACTCCTTTGGGGCTAGTGGCTAGGGGCTAGGCGGAACGCTTTCGCGCCCAGTCCTAGAACCGCTCCAAATCAATGTCGATGGCCAGGGATCGGATTTCCTTCACCAGCACGTTGAACGACTCCGGCATGCCGGCATCGATCTTGTGCTCGCCCTTGACGATGTTTTCGTAGACCTTGGTACGGCCGGTCACGTCATCGGACTTCACGGTGAGCATTTCCTGCAGGGTGTAGGAAGCGCCGTACGCCTCCAGCGCCCACACTTCCATCTCACCGAAACGCTGACCACCGAACTGCGCCTTGCCACCCAGCGGCTGCTGCGTGACCAGCGAGTACGGGCCGGTCGAACGGGCGTGCATCTTGTCGTCGACCAGGTGATGCAGCTTCAGCACGTGCATGTAGCCCACGGTGACCTGGCGTTCGAACGCTTCGCCAGTGCGGCCGTCGTACAGCGTCATCTGGCCGCCAGCCGGCATATCGGCCAGTTCCAGCATGCGGCGGATCTCACCTTCGTGCGCACCGTCGAACACCGGCGTCGCGAACGGCACGCCGTGCTTAAGGTTGCTCGCCAGTTCCAGCACTTCGCCGTCGTTCAGCGAGGCGATGTCTTCGCTGGTGCCGCTGCGGTTGTAGATCTCGTCGAGGAAGGCACGCAGTTCGGCCATATTGGCCTGACGGCGCAGCATCGCGTCGATCTTCTTGCCCAGGCCGCGAGCAGCCATGCCAAGGTGGGTTTCCAGGATCTGACCGATGTTCATCCGCGACGGCACGCCCAGCGGGTTCAGCACGATATCGACCGAGGTGCCATCTTCCATGTAGGGCATGTCTTCGATCGGCGTGATCTTCGACACCACACCCTTGTTGCCGTGGCGGCCGGCCATCTTGTCGCCCGGCTGCAGGCGACGCTTCACCGCCAGATAGACCTTGACCATCTTCTGCACGCCCGGCGGCAGCTCGTCGCCCTGGGTGAGCTTCTTCTTCTTCAGCTCGAAAGCGAGGTCGAAGTCGGTGCGGGTCTTCTCCAGCGATTCGCGCAGGCTTTCCAGCTGGCCGGCGATGTCCTCCTCGGCCATGCGGATGTCGAACCAGCTGTGCGGCTCGACGCCGTCCAGGTACTCACGCGTGATGGTCGCGCCCTTGGCCAGGCGCTTCGGGCCGCCGTTGGCCACGCGGCCGATCAGCAGACGCTCGATACGGGCGAAGGTGTCGCGTTCGACGATGCGCATCTGGTCGCCCAGATCCTGGCGATAGCCGCGCAGCATGTCGTCGATGATGGACTGCGCGCGCTTGTCGCGCTCGATGCCTTCGCGAGTGAACACCTGCACGTCGATCACCGTGCCGTTCATGCCGGACGGTACGCGCAGCGAGGTGTCCTTCACGTCCGAAGCCTTCTCGCCGAAGATGGCGCGCAGCAGCTTCTCCTCCGGCGTCAGCTGGGTTTCGCCCTTCGGCGTCACCTTACCGACCAGCACGTCACCGGCTTCGACTTCGGCGCCGATGTACACGATGCCGGACTCGTCCAGACGGCCGAGCTGTGCTTCGCCGAGCGACGCGATATCGCGCGTGATTTCCTCGGGGCCCAGCTTGGTGTCGCGGGCGACCACGGTCAGCTCTTCGATGTGGACCGACGTGAAGCGGTCTTCAGCGACGACGCGCTCCGACAGCAGGATCGAATCCTCGAAGTTGTAGCCGTTCCACGGCATGAACGCGACAAGCATGTTCTGGCCGAGGGCCAGTTCGCCGAGATCGGTCGAGGCGCCGTCGGCCACCACGTCGCCCTTGGCGATGATGTCGCCGATCTTCACGACCGGACGCTGATTGATGTTGGTGTTCTGGTTCGAGCGGGTGTACTTGACCAGGTTGTAGATGTCGACGCCGACTTCGCCCGGCACGGTTTCCTCGTCATTGACGCGGACCACGACACGGCTGGCATCGACGTAGTCGACCACACCGCCGCGCAGCGCCTGCACCGCCGTACCCGAGTCGACCGCCACGGTGCGTTCGATGCCGGTACCGACGAAGGCCTTCTCCGGACGCAGGCAGGGCACGGCCTGACGCTGCATGTTGGCGCCCATCAGTGCGCGGTTCGCGTCATCGTGTTCGAGGAACGGAATCAGCGATGCAGCAACCGACACGATCTGGCCCGGCGCGATGTCCATGTACTGGACCTGGTCGGGCGTCGACAGCATGAATTCGCCCTTGTGGCGGCAGGACACCAGCTCGTCGCTCAGCGCGCCTTCACCATCCAGCGAGGCATTCGCCTGCGCGATCACGTACTTGCCTTCCTCGATCGCCGACAGGAAGTCGATCTGGTCGGTCACGCGGCCGGCATCGACGCGGCGATACGGCGTTTCCAGGAAGCCGTACTTGTTGGTGCGGGCATACAGCGCGAGCGAGTTGATCAGGCCGATGTTCGGACCTTCAGGCGTTTCGATCGGGCACACGCGGCCATAGTGGGTCGGGTGCACGTCGCGCACTTCGAAGCCTGCACGCTCGCGCGTCAGACCGCCCGGACCCAGAGCGGACACGCGACGCTTGTGCGTGATTTCCGACAGCGGGTTGGTCTGGTCCATGAACTGCGACAGCTGGCTGGAACCGAAGAACTCCTTGATCGCGGCCGAAATCGGCTTGGCGTTGATCAGGTCATGCGGCATCAGGTTGTCCGACTCAGCCTGCGACAGGCGTTCCTTCACCGCACGCTCGACACGCACCAGACCGGCGCGGAACTGGTTCTCGGCCAGTTCGCCGACAGAACGCACGCGGCGGTTGCCGAGGTGGTCGATATCGTCGATCTCGCCCTTGCCGTTGCGCAAATCCACCAGGATCCTGATCACGTCGACGATGTCTTCGTTCGACAGCGTCGGCGCGCCTTCGATGGCGTCACGACCAACACGGCGGTTGAACTTCATGCGACCGACGGCCGACAGGTCGTAGCGCTCTTCCGAGTAGAACAGGCCGTGGAACAGCGTTTCCACCGCATCTTCCGTGGGCGGCTCGCCCGGACGCATCATGCGGTAGATGGCCACGCGGGCCGACCACTGATCGGCGGTCTCATCGGTACGCAGGGTCTGCGAGATGTAGGGGCCGCGGTCCAGATCGTTGGTGTACAGCGTGCTGATCTCGCCGACGCCGGCGGCCGACATCTTGGCCAGCAGGTCTTCGGTGATTTCGTCGTTCGCGTTGGCGAGGATTTCGCCGCTGTCCTGATCGACGACGGCGGTCGCGATCACGCGGCCGACCAGGAAGTCTTCCGGCACGGCGATGGATTCGGTGCCCGATTCGGCCAGTTCACGGATGTGCTTGGCGGTGATGCGCTTGTCCTTGGCGACCACGACCTTGCCCGACGCATCGACGATGTCGAATTTGGCGATTTCGCCGCGCAGACGTTCCGGCACCAGCTTCATCTGGATGCCGCTCTTCGACGCCAGATTGAAGCTGTCGAAGTCGAAGAAGGTTTCGAGGATCTGTTCCGGCATCATGCCGATGGCCTTCAGCAGGATGGTCACCGGCATCTTGCGGCGACGGTCCACGCGGAAGTACAGGTAGTCCTTCGGGTCGAATTCGAAGTCGAGCCAGGAGCCACGATACGGGATGATGCGGGCCGAGAACAGCAGCTTGCCCGAACTGTGCGTCTTGCCGCGGTCGTGCTCGAAGAACACGCCGGGCGAACGGTGCAGCTGGCTGACGATGACACGCTCGGTGCCATTGATGACGAAGGAGCCGGTGGTCGTCATGAGCGGAATTTCGCCCATGTACACTTCCTGCTCCTTCACTTCCTTGATCGTTTCCTTCGGCGCTTCGCGGTCCATGATGACCAGACGGACGCGCGCGCGCAGCGGGCTGGCGAAGGTCAGACCGCGCTGATGACATTCCTTCACATCGAAGGCCGGCTCGCCCAGCATGTAGTGGACGAACTCGAGACGGGCATTGCCGGAGTGCGAGCTGATCGGGAAGATCGACGTGAATGCGGCCTGCAGGCCCTGATTGCGACGATGCTCGAGCGGCACGTCGGTCTGCAGGAACTGCGTGTAGGACTCCAGCTGGGTGGCCAGCAGGAAGGGCACGTCGAGCACCGCATCGCGCTTGGCAAAGCTTTTGCGGATGCGTTTCTTCTCGGTGTAGGTATAGGCCATGAAATCTCCGGACAAAGAGTGCGATGGCCGGGGAAAACGGAGCGTGCGCCACCCGGCGCGCGACCCGTGTTTCACCACGGAATGCAATCAGGACAGCGTCACCGGCGGTTGGCCTCTACCAACCCCTGGGCTGACAGCGAAAGCGCGGGTTGAACACCCGAGGCGGGACTTTCGCTCGACCGACGACGGTCTTCCGTGATCGCTTCGGAAGACAAGGAAAAGGCGGTTTAGTGCCGCGTTTTCCTGGTATTCCGAACATGCTGCATAAACGACAACGGGAGCGCGTGCCGCAAAGCACGCGCTCCCGCCAACCAGAGTCGAATTACTTCAGTTCGACCTTGGCGCCGGCTTCTTCCAGCTGCTTCTTCAGGGCTTCAGCGTCGGCCTTGGAGATGCCTTCCTTGACGGGCTTCGGAGCGCCATCAACCAGGTCCTTGGCTTCCTTCAGGCCCAGGCCGGTCACTGCACGCACGACCTTGATGACTTCAACCTTCTTCTCGCCGGCAGCGGCCAGAACGACGGTGAATTCGGTCTTCTCTTCAGCAGCCGGGGCAGCGGCGCCGGCAGCCGGGGCGGCAACGGCCACAGCGGCAGCAGCCGACACGCCGAACTTCTCTTCCATGTCCTTGATGAGCTGCGACAGCTCGAGAACGGTCATGGCGGAGATGGCTTCCAGAATCTGGTCTTTGCTAACGGACATTTCAAAACTCCTGTTTCAAGCGCGGTGCATCAAAATGCAGTCGCGCGGATGATTGCTTGATCTGAATTGAGGCCTGAACTTAAGCGGACTGCTTTTCGCGTTCGTCGCGCAGGGCTGCAACGGTACGGACAAACTTGCCCGGAACCTCGTTGAGCGTCTGAACGAACTTGGCGATCGGCGCCTGCATCGTGCCCAGAAGGGTGGCCAGCAGCTCTTCGCGGCTCGGCATGGAGGCCAGCGCCTTGACGCCAGCGGCGTCCATGACGTAATTGGCCAGCGCGCCACCGCGAATCACCAGCTTGTCGTTGCCCTTGGCGAAATCCTGAATGACCTTCGCGGCCGAAACCGGATCGGCCGACATGCCGTAAAGCAGCGGACCGGTCATTTCATTCGCCAACCCCTCGAACGGGGTACCCGCAACAGCGCGACGAGCCAGCGTGTTCTTCAGAACACGCAGGTAGACGCCCTGCGCACGGGCCTGGGCACGCAAACGCGTGACATCGCCCACTTCCAGACCTTTGTTCTCGGCGATCACGATTACTTGCGCGCCCGCAACTGCAGCGGATACGCCGGCAACCACTTCCTTCTTCTGATCGAGATTGAGTGCCAAGGTCTACTCCCATGATTACAGTCGTCCGGATCGCATTACTGCTCACCGGATCAACCACGTGCGGCGACCGTATTCAGGAGAAGAAACTGTCCGTAAGGACACCATCCATCCTGTGTCGGGTAACGCCATCTGCGCAGGCGGCACTTGCGCACCATTAGACCCTTGCGGGCACCTGCGGTCTTTGACAACCCGCCGCGCCATGCTGGCCGCGGCGGCCCAAAGTCCTGTTGTCATGCGCCCGGCGAACCGGGCGCGAATTCAATTCCTTACTGCACCGTCGCCTGATCGACGCGGATGCCGACGCCCATGGTGGTCGTCACCGACACCTTGCGCAGGTAGACACCCTTGGCGGCTGCCGGACGCGCCTTGTTCAGCGCTTCGATCAGAGCCTTGATGTTGGTCGTCAGCTGTTCCGGCGTGAAGGAGGCACGACCGACCGTGCACTGGACGATGCCGCCCTTGTCGGTGCGGTACTGCACCTGACCGGCCTTGGCGTTCTTGACCGCGGTGGTCACGTCCATCGTCACGGTGCCGACCTTCGGGTTCGGCATCAGGCCACGCGGACCGAGGATCTGGCCCAGCGCGCCGACGACACGCATTGCGTCCGGCGTGGCGATGGCCACGTCGAAGTTCAGATTGCCTTCCTTGACCTGAGCTGCCAGATCGTCGAAACCGACGACATCGGCGCCAGCGGCCTTGGCTTCCTCGGCCTTGGCGCCCTGGGCGAACACGGCGACGCGCACGCTCTTGCCGGTGCCGGCAGGCAACACGACCGAGCCGCGGACCAGCTGGTCCGACTTCTTCGCATCGATACCCAGATTCACGGCCAGATCGACCGACTCGTCGAACTTGGCGTTGGCCGTCTCCTTGACCAGCGCCAGCGCGTCGGCCAGCGGGTATGCGCGGTTGCGATCAACCTTGGCGCGCAGCGCCTGAACGCGCTTCGAGAGCTTTGCCATGATTACAGGCCCTCCACCGTGATGCCCATGCTGCGGGCGGAACCGGCGATCGTGCGCACAGCGGCATCCAGATCGGCAGCGGTCAGATCCTTGTTCTTCACCTTCGCGATCTCTTCGAGCTGGGCGCGGGTGACCTTGCCGACCTTGTCGGTATGCGGCTTCGGCGAGCCCTTGGTGATGCCGGCAGCCTTCTTGATCAGGATGGTCGCCGGGGGCGACTTCATCACGAAGGTGAAGGACTTGTCCGCATAAGCGGTGATCACCACCGGGATCGGCAGACCCGGTTCCATGCCCTGGGTCTGCGCGTTGAACGCCTTGCAGAACTCCATGATGTTCAGACCGCGCTGACCCAGCGCGGGACCGATCGGGGGCGACGGGTTCGCCTTGCCGGCCGGCACTTGCAGCTTCACGTAGCCGACGATTTTCTTCGCCATGATGACTCCAGTTGCGAGTGATAGCGTGGCGGACACGCAGGCCCGACCACTCCTCATCCGGCGCGTGAGCGCCGGAAACAATCACGCGGCAGACCCGGAAGGCCCTGCCGCGCACCGTGGCGGCGCCTTGCGGCACCGCCTTGAACTTCAGGTCAGACCTTCTCGACCTGCGAAAACTCGAGCTCGACCGGCGTCGCACGACCAAAGATGGTCACCGACACATGCAGACGGCTCTTTTCGTAATTGACGCTTTCCACCGATCCATTGAAGTCGGTGAAAGGACCTTCCTTGACACGCACCAGCTCGCCCACCTCGAACAGCACCTTGGGACGGGGCTTCTCCACCCCTTCCTGCATCTGCTGCATGATCTTGTCGACTTCCTTGTCGGAAATCGGCGTCGGCTTGTTGGCCGAGCCGCCAACAAAGCCAGTCACTTTCGGCGTGCTCTTGACCAGGTGCCAGCTGTCCTCGTCCATCTCCATCTCGACGAGCACATAGCCAGGGAAGAACTTGCGCTCGGACACGGCCTTCTGGCCGCCGCGCATTTCGATCACTTCCTCGACCGGCACGAGAATCTGGCCGAACTTATCCTGCATGCCCGAACGCGCAACACGCTCGGTCAGCGCGCGCTGAACCGACTTCTCGAAGCCGGAATAGGCGTGCACAACGTACCAACGTTTGCTCATGATTTCTTCCAGCCCAGGATCAGGTCGTACAACACCCACTCGAGACTCTTGTCGGTCAACCACAGAAACAGCGCCATCACGACCACGAAGCCGAACACGATGGCAGTGGTCTGCAGCGTTTCTTTGCGGCTGGGCCAGGCAACCTTCTTGGCCTCGGCCACCGACTCGTTGGCAAAAACGATGAAGCGCCGCCCCGGCTCGGTGAACCACGCCACCGCGATACCGGCACCCAGACCCGCGAGCACGGACAACACCCGCACAGCCATGATCTGGTCGGCAAAAACATAAAAGCCGGCCACACCCGCAATCAACAGGGCAATGGCCAGCGCAAGCTTCAACTGGTCAGTCATGAGCATCCGGAAGTGCGCACGCACTCCGCAAAATTTTGTCCGGCTTGGCCACCGGAGTGGCAGGGGCAGAGGGAATCGAACCCCCAACCTTCGGTTTTGGAGACCGACGCTCTGCCAATTGAGCTATGCCCCTGCAAAACGCGAACCGGGCCGCACGCGCGACCCGGAGTACAACTCTTTACTCGACGATCTTTGCAACCACGCCGGCGCCGACAGTACGGCCGCCTTCGCGGATCGCGAAGCGCAGACCTTCTTCCATCGCGATCGGGGCGATCAGCTTCACCGTGATCGAAACGTTGTCGCCCGGCATCACCATTTCGGTG